>NZ_DAOLAC010000032.1:0-48247 GCF_035325325.1 Phycicoccus sp.
TCCGCGCCCGGCGGCGTCCTGAGGAGGGGTGGTCGGTGACTATCGGATGCCCGCCGTGGGGGCGCAACCGCAACGAGCGGCACGTGCACCCGGATGAGAAGCAGCCACGGTGAGCGGCCGGATCTGCCGCTCGTCGGGGTTGCGTCATGTGGCTGGGCATCCGATAGCGGTGGGAGAGGCAGCTGTCGGTGGGTCCGGGCCGAGGTGGCTTCACGACGGGGAGGACGGCCGCGCGCCGCTGGTTGGGGTTGCGTCGCGTGAGGAGGCAGCGCGCCGCTGGTTGGGGTTGCGTCGCGTGGGGAGGCAGCGTGCCGCTGGTTGGGGTTGCGTCGCGTGGGGAGGCAGCGCGCCGCTCGTTGGGGTTGCGCCGCGTGGGGAGGCAGCGTGCCGCTGGTTGGGGATGCGTCGTGTGGGTGGGCACGTGGACCGCGCGGTGGGCGCGGGCTCCCGTCGCGTGCCCGGGCTAGGCTGACCGACCATGGAGGGCTACCTCGCCGCCGGGGCGGTCGTCCTCGCGGGCGTGCTCCTCGTGACCGCCGCGATGGTCGCCCGGCGTCTCGTCGCGCCACGGGCCGCGGACGCCGCCGGCCGCACGACCTACGAGTCCGGCGTCGACCCGGTCGGCAGCGGCTGGGCGCAGAGCCAGGTCCGCTACCTGTCCTTCGCCTTCCTCTACGTCGTCTTCGCCGTCGACGCCGTCTACCTCTTCCCGTGGGCGCTCGTCCTGCGCGACAACCGCCTCGGGGTCGCCTCGCTCGTCGAGGTCGTCGTCTTCGTCGGCGTCCTCCTCCTCGGGCTGGTCCACGCCGGCCGCCGGGGACTGCTGCGCTGGGAGCCGCGATGACCACCGACCTCCCGATGCCCCGCGTCGGCCCGCTCGCGGAGCACGCCCCCAAGCCGGTGCGCGTCGTCCTCAACTGGGGCCGCCGCTACAGCCTGTGGGTCTTCAACTTCGGCCTCGCCTGCTGCGCCATCGAGTTCATCGCCACCTCGATGGGCCGCCACGACTTCATCCGGCTCGGCGTCATCCCCTTCGCTCCCGGCCCGCGCCAGGCCGACCTCATGGTCGTGTCCGGCACCGTCACCGACAAGATGGCGCCCGCCATCCGCCGCCTCTACGACCAGATGCCGGAGCCGAAGTACGTCATCTCGTTCGGCGCGTGCAGCAACTCCGGCGGCCCGTACTGGGACAGCTACTCCGTGACCAAGGGCGTCGACCAGGTCATCCCCGTCGACGTCTACGTGCCCGGCTGCCCGCCGCGCCCGGAGGCCCTGCTCCAGGGGATCATCCGGCTCCAGGAGAAGATCGCCGACGAGCGCGTCAGCGGCGCCGCCATCGCCGGTCGCCGGGCCGGGCGCTTCGCGGGCCACCGCACCGCCACCGCGGCCGACGTCACCCGCGACCTCGTGGCCGCCCCGTGACCCGACCGGACGACGACCGCAGCCTCGTGCCGGGCGGCCACCGGCTCTCGACCCCCGGACTGGTCGCGCTCGCCGCCGTCGCGTTCGTCGTCGAGCTCGCGCTGTTCGGCGGCGTCGCCGTCGTCACCCACGACCTCGTCGGCGGCGGTGCGAGCGGCTGGGCCCTCGGTGTGCTCGCGACGGTCGTCGTCCTCGTCCTCTGGGGACTGTTCATGGCCCCGAAGGGGCGGCGGCGGCTGCGTCCCGGGCCGCGTACCGCCTGGGCCGTGGTCCTCGTGTACGCGGTCGCCCTCGGGCTCCTCGCGGGCGGGCACACCGGCTGGGCGTGGTTCGTCGGGGTCGCGGGGCTTGCGGTCGTCGCGGCCCAGACCGTCCTCCACGAGGCGGCGCCCACCCCACCGGCCGGGTGAGGCCGTCGGTGGGGGACGACCGACCCAACACGACCCGCCGCTTGTCCCAACCGGCACACCTGACACACGCGGATGGCTCACAATGACTGCGGGTGCGGAGGTCGGTCCGCGCCCGGAGCGCCAGGACCGAGGGCTCATGAGCGAGGAGCGAGGTACGCCGCGGCGCGGGCACCGGTCCCGTCGCGGTCTCCGGCGACCCCGCACGGGCACGGTCGTGGCGACGGTCCTGGCCGTCGCGCTCGGCGGCTACGGCTGGGCCGCGACGCACAGCCCCGGCTACACCGCCGACCACCTCGAGGCCAACGACGGCACCCTCTGGGTCACCAACGAGCGGCTCGGCCTGTTCGGGCGGCTCAACGCCCCGGCCGCCCACCTCGACGCCGCGTTTCCGCCCGGCGAGGAACCGAGCCAGACCTACCAGCTCGACGTCGTCCAGTCCGGCTCGGCCGTCCTCACCCGTGACCGGGTCACCGGACGCGTGGCACCGGTCGACGTCCGGGCCGGCTCGCTCGTCACCGACCGCGCCGTGACCGTCCCGGTCACCGCACCGCTCGCCGTCGGCGGCACGACCTCCGCGGTCGTCGACCCCGAGACCGGCCAGGTGCACGCCGCCACCACCCAGACGCCCACCGTCGCCGCCGTCGACGGCCTCTCCGGCCAGGCGCCGGTCACCACCGTGCCCATCTCCCCGGACGTCACCGCCCAGGCCGCCGACGTCGCCGTCGACCCCGACGGGGTCGTGTACGCCGCGGGATCGGGCGGCCGGCTCGCGACCCTCACCCCGACCGGTGACGGCCGCTTCACCACCGAGACCGCGACCCTCGGCGGCGCGCTCCAGGACGTCCACGTCGTGCTCACCCCGGACGGACCCGTGGTCCTCGACACCGTCGCGGGCGTCATCGCCCGCCCGGGAGGCTCCCGGGTCGTCGTCAGCGGCGAGTCGCTGGCCGACGGCGTGCCGCAGGCGTCGACCACCGACGGTCGGGTCCTCGTCGCGACCCCGCGCGCCCTCGTTGCCGTCGACCTGGCGCGGGGCAGCACGAGCGTGGTCACCACCGGGGGCACCGGCCCGCCCGCCGCGCCGGTCGTCCTCGACGGGTGCACCTACGCGGTCTGGTCCGGGAGCCCCGGCCGGGTCGTGCGGGCCTGCGGGGACGGCGAGCCGCAGACGGTCAGGCTGACCGACCCGACGAGCCTCCTCGCCCCGCACCTGCGGCTCAACCACCGCTCGGTCGCCCTCAACGACTCGGTGAGCGGTGGCGTCTGGGACCTCGACACGGGCCGGCGGCTCGACGACTGGGCGACCGTCGCCCCACCCTCGTCGCAGACGCCACCGGACGAGACCGACCCGTCCACGACCGTCAGCCGCAGCGCGAAGCCGCCGCAGGCCCGGGACGACGCCGTCGGTGCCCGACCGGGACGGACGAGCATCCTCCACGTCCTCGACAACGACGCGAACCCGGCCGGCAGCGTCCTGTCGATCACCCGGGTCAGCAATCTCGCGCCGGCCAGCGGCACGGTCGAGATCTCGCCGGACGGCCAGACCGTCCAGCTCTCCCTCACCCCCACCGCGTCGTCGGCGGGCTTCGACTACGTCATCGACGACGGCCGCGGCAACAGCTCGTCGGCCCACGTCACGGTGACGGTCCGCGGGCCGACCGAGAACGGTGCGCCGGTCCTGCGGCCCAACTACACCCCGACGGTCACGACGGTGACCAACCGCGGGTCGGTCAGCCTGCCGGTCGTCGGCGACTGGCGCGACCCCGACTCCGACCCGGTCGCGGTGACGTCGGCGAAGGACGGCGACACCCCGGTCAACGTCACGCCCGACGGCCGGCTGCGCTACACCGCGGCCGGAACCGCCGGCCCCCGCACCATCGCGTACACCGTCTCGGACGGCACGGCCGAGACCACGGGACAGGCGAGCATCGACGTCCTCGCGGCCGACTCCCTCAACACCACCCCCGCGACACCGCTCCCGGACGTCGGCCGCGGCGAGGTGGGCAAGCCGATCGTCCTGCGCCCGCTCGAGAACGACGTGCCCGGCACCGACCCGACGACGCCGGACGCCCGCCTCCAGCTGGCCGGCGACGTCACGGCCCCGGACAACACGACCGTCGAGACGAGCATCGAGGCGGGGACGGTCACCGTCACCGCCGGGGCGCCGGGCACCTACCTGCTCGCCTACACCGTGAGGTACGGCTCGGCGAGCTTCGCTCGTGGTGCGATGCGGGTCGACGTGCGCGCCGCCACCGAGCGGACCGGCGACATCGTCGCGATGCTCGACCAGGCCGTCGTCCACGGGCAGACCGCGACGATCGTCGACGTCCTCGCCAACGACGTCGACCCCTCCGGTGGCCTGCTCGTCGTCCAGGGCGCCGAGACCGAGTCCTCCGACGCCGTCGACGTCGCGGTGCTGCGCGGCCGGTGGCTGCGGGTCAGGGCCACCCGCCCGGAGCTGCGGCCCAACCCCGTGCTCGTCCGCTACACCGTGACCAACGGCGCCGGCAAGACGGCGGTCGGCAACGTCTCGGTGCTCCAGCTGCCGGCGCCGGTCGACGACACCCCGGTCGCCGTCGACGACACCGCCACCGTGCGGTCCGGTGACCAGGTGGCCATCCCGGTGCTCGACAACGACCTCGACCCCGGCGGCACGACCCTCCGGCTCACCCCCAAGGTCGAGGGCGCCGAGCGCAGCGGGATGCTGCCGGTCGGTGGCGCCGACGGCGGCCCGACGACCGATCCCACCGGTGCCGCCTACGTCGCCGGGTCCGTCGTGCGCTACCAGGCTCCCGAGGTCACCGAGCAGCGCACCGTCACCATCACCTACGTCGTCGAGAACGCCTCCGGGGCAAGGGCATCCGGGGTCGCCCGGGTCACCGTCAACCCGCCGCCGAGCGAGCAGCGCCCGGACCGTGCCCCGACCCCCTCGACCCTCGAGGGCCGGGTCGTGGCCGGCGACACCATCACCGTGACCATCGCCGGCTCGGGCGCGGACCCCGACGGCGACTCGACGACCCTCGTCGGTCTCGCATCGGCACCGCGGCTCGGCCGGGTCCTCGCCGTCACGCCGTCGTCGATCACCTACCAGGCGTACCCGACGAGCGGCGGCACCGACGACTTCACCTACCTCCTCGGCGACCGCTACGAGAAGGTCGGCACGGGCACGATCCGGATCGCCGTCGCGCCGCCCGGCGACCCGCAGCCGGTCGTCGCCGTCGACGACGAGGTCACCGTCTCTCCGGGCGCCACCGTCTCGGTCGACGTGCTCGCCAACGACATCCAGCCGATCGGCGAGCGGGCCACGGTCCAGCCGCTCGCGGGTGTGCCGGCCGCCCTCGCGGGCACGGTGGCGCTCGACTCCACGACCGGCCGGATCACGGTCACCGCCCCGGCCCCCGACGACCCGCTCCAGCTGCGCTACTCGATCGTCGGCGCGAGCGGCGAGCCCTCCACCGCCACCCTCACCGTGCGCGGGCGCGAGGGCGTCAACCTACCGCCGGTGCCGCGCAACGCCCTCGCCCAGCCCACGCCGGGCGCGACGTCCGTCGACGTCGACCTGCTCGCCGGCGCCGTCGACCCCGACGACCCGGGCGGCCCGCTGCGGGTGACCCGGGTGTTCAACGCGCCCGGGGCCACGATCAGCGGCGGGACCGTCACGCTGCCGGTCAGGCGGGTCCCGCAGGTCCTCTCCTTCGAGGTCGTCGACTCCGGCGGGGCGGCCGCCCTCGGGCTCGTCCACGTCCCGGCCGGTGGCTCCGGGGCGCCGAGCGTGCGCCCCGATGCCCTCGTGCGCGTCGACCGCGGCGGCTCGACGACCGTCGACCTCGCGCAGGTGGTCGTCGACCCCGCCGGCCGCTCGCTGTCCCTGACCACCGAGGACCGTCTCGCCGCATCCCCGGCCGGCAAGCTGCGGGTGGAGGCCGACGGGCCGACGCGGCTCACCGTCACCGGGCTCGCGAACTACGTCGGACCCGCCGCCATCGCCTTCGAGGTGACGACCGCCGCGGCGCCGGGCGGGACCGGGACCCGGGCCTTCGTCACCGTGCCGGTGCAGGTCGGGCCGGAGACGCCGGTGCTGCGCTGCCCGCCGACCGCGGTCGACGTCGTCGTGGGCGGCTCCTCCCGCCCGCTGCTCGTCCCGCAGCTGTGCCACGTGTGGACCGCCCGGCCGGAGACCCTCGACACGCTGAGGTTCAGCGGGCGGCTCGAGACGCAGGTGCCGGGCCTGTCGGTGGTGGCCCGCGACGACCGGACCCTCGTCGTCGCGGCCTCCTCCGCCGCCGTCCCGGGGACGACGGCGCGCCTGGTCGTCACCGCCGACGGCACCGAGGCGGTGCCGGCCGTCCTCACCGTGCGGGTCGCCGCCGCCCGGCCACCGAGCATGGCGCCCGTCTCCGTCGCCGGGGTGCGGGCCGGCACGACCGAGACGGTGAACCTGGACGGCTACCTCTCCTCCGACCTCGCCAACCCCGACTACTCCATCCTCGACGTCACGCCGGTCTCCGGCTCGCCGGCCACGACCCGCCGGGAGGGCCCGACCACCCTCTCGGTGACGCCGGACCGGACGGCCAAGGGACGCATCACCTTCCGGGTGCTGGTCACCGACGTCGACTCCCGGACCCGCACCGACCGGCAGACGACCGGCATCCTCACCGTCGACGTCCTCGGCGCGCCGGACGCGCCCGGCGCCCCGACCCAGGTCGGTCCGACCCTCAGCGAGTCGGCCCGCCTCGCGTGGACCCCCGCGCGGGACAACGGCCTGCCCATCGAGGTCTACGAGGTCGCCTGGGAGGGCAAGACCCAGCTCTGCCCGGCGTCCCCGTGCCTCGTCACCGGCGTGGAGAACGCCGTCCCGCACCGGTTCACGGTGCGCGCGCGCAACGCCGTCGGTTTCGGGCCGCCGTCGGCACCGTCGGCCCCGATCACCCCGGACGAGGTGCCCGGCGCGCCGGTCGACCCGCGGGTCGTCGACCCGGTCGACCACGGCGTCACCGTCCAGTGGGGCGCGGCGCCCACGACCGGCTCGGCCGTCGACCTCTACCTCGTGACCTGGCCGGGCGGCCGGGCCGAGACGACCTCGACGCAGGTCACCGCCGGCGGGCTCGACAACTCGGTGCGCACACCGTTCACGATCCGGGCCCGCAACAAGGCCGGGTTCGGTCCGCCGGTCACCGTCGAGGGACAGTCGGCCGGCACGCCGGCCATCCCGAACGCGCCGACGCTCGACGCGACCGAGATCGGCGGCGGTGCCAGCCAGGTCGTCGTCGCCACGTGGAACGCGGTGGCACCCAACGGGCCCGGGGACACCAAGTACATCGTGACCCGGACCGGGCCGGGCGGCACCGTCACCCTCTGCACGACGACGACCACCCGCTGCGAGGCGGACGCCGTGGCCAACGACGGCTCGACGTACGAGTACCGCGTCGCCGCCGCGAACGACGTCAACACCTCGGAGTTCAGCCCCCCGACCTCGCAGCGAGCCGTCGGCACCCCGGGCGACTTCTCGTCGGTGTCCGCGGTGGCCACCGGCGTCGACCGGCAGGTGCGACTCCGGTTCACGACGCCGCCGGCCCGCGACGACTCCGAGACGATCACCTGCCGGGTCTCGGGCACGACCTGCGGCCAGTGGACCGCCGGGAGCAGCCCGACCAGCTTCGACAAGCTCGTCACGGTGCCGGCCAACGGCAGCGCGTACACCTTCACCCTCACCGCGACGAACACCGGCGGGCTCTCGTCCTCGACGCGCGTGGACTCGGACGTCGTCTACGGCCCGCTCGGCGCGGTCTCGGTGCGTGTCGACGCGACGGTCGGTCCCTACGTCACCTTCACCGTCACCGCCGACCCGAACGGCCGGCCCGCCGACGTCGCCGTGACCGTGACCGGCGGTGACGCGGGGACCATCACCATCGACGACACCACCGGCAACGACCCCTGGACCCAGACCTGGACCCGCAAGGTCGGCTACACGAACGCGCTGGCCATCGCGGTCAGCGTGACCCGAGGTGCCGACGCCGCGAGCAGTTCGACGACGGCGACCACCGGCAACGGGACCATCCGCCTCGCCACCTGGCAGACGCTCCCGAGCGGTGACTCGACGGTCACGATCACCGGCCGGAACGTCTCGCCGAGCACGACGATGCAGTGCACGATCCACCAGGGCGGCCCGAGCGGCACCGTGGTCGCGACGACGAGCTTCCCGACCGACGCCTCCGGCGACGGCTCCCGTGACGTGCCGGCCTCCGAGTTCACCGGCGCCTCCGGGACGCGCTACGTCGCCGTGTGCGACGACACCGTCGCGCCGGCCACCCCGAGATCCTCCCGCGGATGGACCGCACCGTGACCCACCGTCAGCACCCGACCCCACCCCGACGACCGACGAGGACCCGATGAGCACCGAAGCCCCGGCCCACGCCGACGAGATCGCCTGGTTCGGCGAGACCTTCACGACGATCGTCGACGCCATCGGTGCCGCACTCGTCGGCAAGGAGCGCGTCGTCCAGCTCGCCGTCACCTGCCTCGCCGCCGGCGGGCACCTCCTCGTCGAGGACGTGCCCGGCACCGGCAAGACGAGCCTCGCGCGCTCGCTCGCGGGCGCCGTGCACGGCAGCCACCAGCGCATCCAGTTCACCCCCGACCTGCTGCCGAGCGACGTCACCGGCGCCTCGATCTACGACCCGCGCCAGCAGCACTTCGAGTTCCGGGCCGGGCCGGTGTTCGCGAACATCGTCCTCGCCGACGAGATCAACCGGGCTTCGCCGAAGACCCAGTCCGCGCTCCTCGAGGTGATGGAGGAGGGCCGCGTCACCGTCGACGGCGTGACCCACCCCGTGCCGACCCCGTTCATGGTCATCGCCACCCAGAACCCCATCGAGCAGGCCGGCACCTACCCGCTGCCCGAGGCGCAGCTCGACCGCTTCCTCATGAAGACGGCCATCGGCTACCCCGACGCCGAGGCGACCATCGGCGTCCTCTCCGGGCTGGCCGTCCGCGACCGCGCGGCCGCGGTGGCCCCGGTCATCAGCGGGGACCAGGTGCTGCGGATGCGTGAGGTCGCCCGCTCGGTGCACGTCTCCCGTCCCCTGCTCGAGTTCGCCCAGGCCGTCGCCGAGCGCTCGCGCGACCACCGCCACCTGCGGCTCGGGCTGTCGGTGCGCGGGCTGCTCGGCTTCGTCCACGCGGCGAAGGCGTGGGCGGCCGGGCAGGGCCGCAACTACGTCGTGCCCGACGACCTCAAGGAGCTCGCCGTCCCGGTCATGCAGCACCGGATGCTCCTCGACGCCGACGCCCAGTTCGACGGCGTCACCGTCCCCGACGTCATCGACCAGCTCTTCGACGTCGTCCCCCTCCCGACGAGCGCCGGGCACTGACCTCGCCGTGAGCTCCGCCCGCCAGCTCCTCGACCTCCTCCGGGAGCGGTCCGTCGTGACCCGCACCGGGTGGGGTGCCGCCGTCGTCGGCGTGCTCGCGACGGGGCTGGGCTGGGCGCTGGCCTGGGAGGAGGCCCGGATCATCGGACTCGGACTGCTCGTCCTCCTCCTGCTGTCGGTGCTCATGGCGCTCGGCGGCTCGCGGGTCGACCTCGACCTCAGCGTGCACCCCGTGCGGGTGCGCCCCGGTGGGGTCGCCGACGGCTCCCTGCTCGTGACCAACGGCCGCAGCCGCCGGGTGGCCCCGGCCGACCTCGAGGTGCCCGTCGGCGAGCACGTCGAGGCCTTCCGGATGTCGTCGCTCGGCCCGGGCGTGCGGGTCGACTACCCCTTCCCGATCCACACGACGCGCCGGGGGGTGGTGGTCGTCGGACCCGTGACCACGGTCATCGGCGACCCGTTCGGGCTCGCCCGCCGGGCCCTCAACGCCTCGCGGACCGTCGAGCTCTTCGTCCACCCCGAGACCGTCGCGCTGCCCTCGCTGGACGCCGGCCTCGTGCGCGACCTCGAGGGGCGGCCCACCGCCGACCCGTCGGTGTCGGACCTCGACTTCCACACCCTGCGCCAGTACGTGCCCGGCGACGACCGGCGACACATCCACTGGCAGTCCTCGGCCCGGGTCTCGGCGGCGGCCGGCTCGACGATGCTCATGATGAAGGGCTACACCGACACCCGCCGTTCGCACCTCGGCGTGCTCCTCGACGCCCGGCCGGACGAGTACGCCGACGACGACGCGTTCGAGACCGCCGTCACCGCGGCCGCATCGGTCGCCGTGCGGGCGCTGCGCGACGACATGGACGTCACCGTCGTCGCCGGCGCGCACGCCGTCGACCGGGTCGGGGTGGCCCGCACCCTCGACGGCTTCGCCCGGGTCGAGCCCGACGACACCGACCTGCCGGCGCTCGCCGCCCGGCTCACCGGGCTCGCACCGGGCACGAGCATCGCGGTCGTCGTCACCGGTCCGGACACGAGCGTGCCGGAGGTGCAGCGCGCCTCGAACCACCTGGGACCGCACGTGCGCGTGCTCGTCGTCCGGGTCGCCCCGGGGGAGCGCAGCACGACCTCGTCGGTCGCCGGGCTGACGTTCCTCACGATGGGGGCCCTGAGCGACCTCTCCCGCCTCGTCCGGGTGGTGGGTGGACGATGACCGCCGCGCCGACCATCGCCCCGCCGCCGACCGCCGTCGTCACCCCCGACCCCGACGCCTTCGGGACCCGCCGCTCGCGGCGCCGGCAGCCGCGCCCGCTCGACATCGCCCTCGACGCCGGCCTCGTCCTCCTTCTCTCGGCCACCGCGCTGAGCGGCTTCGTCGGCACCTTCCTCGGCTGGGCCTGGGCGCTCACCGCCGGCGTCGGCCTCGTCGTCGGCGTGCTCGTGGCCTTGGGGATGGACCGGCTGCGCGCGCCGTGGTGGACCTCGGTCCCGGCCCTCGCGGTCGTCGCGCTGCTCCTCGCACCGCCGCTCACCCTCCGGGGCACCGAGGCCGGTGCCGTGCCCTCGCCGTCGTCCTGGGCGGCGATGGCCGACACCGCCACCGGCGGATGGCGGCGCCTGCTCACGACCCTGCCGCCGATCGACGGCGCCGGGCCGCTCTCGCTGCTGCCCTTCCTCCTCGCCCTGGCCGCCGGCTGCGCGGGGATGCTCGTCGCCCGGCGCACGCCGGCCCCGCACCTGCCCGCGGTCGTCCCGGCGATCCTCGGTGTCGTCGTCGCGGCCCTCGGCGTCGCCGCCCCGGCCGGAGTCGTCGCGCGTGGTGCCGTGCTGTTCACCGGCGGTGTCGTCTGGGGCGCGCAGCGGGCCCGGCGCACCGTCGTCGTGCACAGCGCCCACTCGCTCGAGCGGGTCGCGACCGCCGCGCTGCTCCTCGGCGTCGTGGGTGTCGTCGTCCTGGGTGCCATCCCGTGGGTCGGCTCGAGCCAGCGCCAGGTGCTGCGCGAGCACGTCGCGGCTCCCTTCTCGGCCACCGACCGGCCCAGCCCGCTCGCCGCCTTCCGCGCCTTCCGGCCGGCCGGCGAGGACCTCGCGGACAAGACGCTGCTCACGGTCCGCGGGCTGCCGAGCGGCACGCTGCTCCGCCTCGCGACGGTCGACTCCTACTCCGGCACGGTGTGGGCCGCGGGCAACGCCACCGAGACCGCGGCCGTCGGGTCGGGCTCGTTCCTCCGGGTCGGGGCCCGCATCCCCCGGCCAGAGGGCGGCACCCCGGCGACCGCGACGGTCACCATCGGCGACGGCTGGGCGGGCCGCCGCGACCTGCGGATCTGGGTCCCCACCGTCGGCAGCGAGACGCGGCTCGCGTTCTCCGGCAGCCGGGCCCAGGATCTCGACGACGCACTGCGCTACAACCTCGACACCGGCGCGGCCGTCCTGCCGGAGGGCCTCACCGCCGGTGAGACCTACGTCCTCGACGAGCGGATCGGAGCACCGGACCGCTCGGTGCCGGCGACCCCGCCGGTCGACCCGACGCTGCTCCAGCCGGTCGCACGGCTCGTCGCCGCCAGCGTCGGTGGAGGCGGCCAGCCCATCGACCGGGTCCGGGCCGTCGCCGCCCGGCTGCGCACCATCGGCGCCTACAGCGACGGCGGCACGGGGCAGGGGACGATCCTCCCCGGGCACTCGATCGGCCGGCTCACCCAGTTCCTCGCCGACGCGCAGCCCGCCGGCAACGACGAGCAGTACGCGGCGACGCTCGCGTTGTCGGCGGCCTACCTCGGGATGCCCGCCCGTATTGTCCTCGGCGCCGTGCCGGGGGCCGACGGCGTCGTCCACGGGTCGGACGTGCGGGCGTGGGTCGAGGTGCACGACGGCACCTCGTGGGTCCTCATCCCGCCCGACGACTTCGTCCCGCCGCGCGACCGCGCCCCGGACCCGCGCCAGGTGCTCGACGAGGAGCGCAACCGCGCCGCCACCGTCCCGCCGCCCACCGCGCAGCGCCCGCCGAGCAGCGAGGACGGCTTCAGCCTCGACGAGGGCGCGACCGGCCGGAGCCGGACCACCGCGCCCGACGTCGGGTTCGACCTGCCGCTGTGGGCGACCGTCGCGATCGGCGTGGCCGCCGTCCCGGTCCTCGGCATCCCGCTGTGGACCGGGCTGCTGCTCCTGCTCAAGGGGACGCGTCGCCTCGTCCGCTCCCGCCGCGGCCCCGCCGCCGTGCGCACCGCCGCGGCGTGGGGCGACGTCGTCGACACCCTGCGCGACGCCGGGTACGAGGTCTCCGGGAGAGACACCCGCCGCGAGGTCGCCCGATCGGTCGGTGGCGCCGCCCTGATGGACACCGCCCGCGCCGTCGACGTCGCGACCTTCGGGCCGGCCGGCGCCGACGACGCCGCGGCGTCCCGGGCGTGGGCGCTCGCGGCCCGCAGCCGGCACGAGCTCGCCGAGGGCCGCTCGTGGCGCGAACGCTGGCGGCGCGCGGTGAGCCTCGCCTCGTTCCTCCCGGAGCGCGGGCGCGGCCGGGTCCGCACGCCGTCCGGCATCCACGCCGCACGCGTCGCCCCGCCCGTGGTGCCCGCGCCCGAACCCGCCCCGGCGGGCTGAGCCGGGCGGCCCGGGAACCGTGCAGCGCCGAGTGCGTCGAAGGTCTGTGAGCCGCTCACGCCCGCACGTCTCCGTCCTGCTCGCCGCACTCGCCGCCCTCGTCGCGCTCGGGGTGCTCGGCGCCTGCGGGAGGTCCGGGCCGGCCGGTGGGGGTGTCGTCGACGACGGGACCCCGTTCGGCCGGCAGGCCGCGGCCGCGGCGAAGGCGTGGCGCGACGCGGGGCTCGGGGCGCGGTGGAGCGACGGGTTCGTGCCCCTCGAACCGCTGAGCGTCGAGCCGCCGTGGATCGAGGACGGCACCCTCAAGGCGTCCTTCTACGGCGGCTGGATCCGCGCGGCCACCTTCCCCGACGACGCGGGCTCGGGCGTGGTGCGCTTCGCGGACGGCTCCACGCTGGAGGTCCCGCTCGTCGGTGCGCGGACGGCCGTCGGGCAGCTCCCCGCCCGCTCCGGTGCCTGCCCGACCGACTCCGGGTCGTCGGAGTGCCGCTGGGTCACGCTCACCGCGGCTCGCCTCGGCACGACGACCCTCGGCACCTCCCGCGGAGAGGCGAGCGTGCCGGCCTGGCTGTTCACCGTCGAGGGGCTGTCACAGCCGCTGGTCCGGGTCGCCGTCGCGCCCTCGGCGGTCACGTCGCTCCCGGAGCTCCCCGCCCCGGGAGCGGGTCGCGAGGCGGGGATCGTGTCCGCGATGTACCTCGGGCCGGTGGACGGCACCACCCTCGCCGTCGACGTGGGCACCGGGTCGTGCGACACCGGCCCCCGCGGCCTCGTGGCCGAGTACCCGGACCTCGTCGTCGTCGGTGGCGCGGTCACCACGCCGCCTCCCGGAACGGCCTGCGACTCGATGCTCGTGGTCCAGCGCGTCGAGGTCCACCTGCAGCGACCGGTGGGGACGCGCCCGGTCATCGACGCGGTGAGCGGCCAGCCGCTGCGGCCGGCTCCGGCCGCACCGAGCGGCTGATCAGCGGCCGGCGAGCTTGCGCCAGACCGACCTGCGCGGCGGGTCGGTCAGGGGCGTCGGCTGCTCCGGGTTGAGGTCGACGGCGCCCTCGGTCGGCGCGTAGGCGGCGTGCGCCCGCTGGCGGTGGCGCGGCGCGACGGGGGTGGCCGGCTCCGGGTCGCGGCCCCATCCGCGGGCCGTTCCGGCGGCGGGCCGTGACGGCGGCGGGGCGTCGGCGGGCGGGACGGCCCACGGCGCGATCCGGCCCTCGAGGGTCGGTGCGGTGCGGCGCAGGGCCGGGCGCGCCGGCTCCGGCGTGTCGCGGACCACCCGGTGGACCGCCGGGGCCGCCGGGGCCGCCGTGACCTTCGGGACCGCCGGAGCCGTGACGGCGGGCGCGTCCCAGGCCGCGCGCAGCCGGGACCGGGGCACCGTGGTCTCGTCGACGTCGTGCTCCCCGGTCACGGCATCCATCGTAGGGAGGTGGACCCCCGCGGCGCCGGGGTTCGGAGCAGCCCGGCGCCCCACCCGGGCGGAGTGGCGGGGCCTCCGGGCGCGGTGTCTCGCTAGGCTGCCGGACGTGGCGGACGAGACGCGCGTGGTCGAGCCCGGTGGGTGGCGTGACGCCGTCGCCGCCGCCCGCTCCGAGGGCTTCGCCTTCGTCGACTGGCTGAGCGCCGTCGACCGCCTGCACGACGAGGCCGCACCGGGCTTCGACGTCGTCTGCCACCTCCTCGACGTCCGCACGCCCGGGGCGTTGCACGGTCTGCTCCTGACCACCCGCGTCGCCGACGGTGAGGCCCTCGACTCGGTGACCGGCGTCGCGCCCGGCGCCGCCTGGCACGAGCGCGAGACGCACGAGATGTTCGGCATCGACTTCGCCGGGTTCGACGACGGCACCGGCCTCGGTCTGCGCCCCCTCCTGCTCCCCGACGGGTTCGAGGGCACGCCGCTGCGCAAGTCGTTCCAGCTCGCGGCCCGGGCGAGCAAGCCGTGGCCGGGCGGCAAGGAGCCGGGCGAGGGCCACGAGTCGTCGCGCTCGCCCAGCCGCCGCCGCGTCCAGGCGCCCGGGGTCCCGCCGCCGGAGTGGGGGCCGCGATGACCCTGCTCGAGGCCGTCCTCCGCGCGGTCGCCGCCCTCGCCGCGTTCCTCGTCCTGCCGCTGCTCGTCGGCCAGGCCGAGCACAAGGTGATGGCGCACATGCAGGGCCGGCTCGGTCCGATGTACGCGGGCGGTTTCCACGGCTGGGCGCAACTCGTCGCCGACGGCGTGAAGTTCCTCCAGAAGGAGGACATCACGCCGCGCGCCGCCGACCGGTGGGTCTTCCGGCTCGCGCCCGCCGTCGCCCTCGTGCCGTACCTCGTCGCCCTCGCGACCGTGCCGGTGCACCCCGGCGTCGCCGCCGTCGACGTGCCCGGGTCCCTCGTCCTCGTCCTCGCCGCCACCTCGGTCGGCGCGCTCGGCACCCTGATGGCCGGCTGGTCGAGCGCCAACAAGTACTCGCTGATCGGCGGCCTGCGCGCGGCCGCCCAGCTCGTGTCGTACGAGCTGCCGATCGTCCTCGCCCTGGCATCGGTCGCCCTGGCCGGTGGGTCGCTCTCGCTCGTCGTCCTCGCCGACCGCTGGACCCCGCTGTGGCTGCTCTGGCAGCTGCCGGGCGCGGTGGTCTTCCTCGTCGCCGCGGTCGCCGAGCTGCAGCGACCCCCGTTCGACATGCCCGTCGCCGACGCCGAGCTCGTCATGGGCGCGTGGACCGAGTACACGGGCCTGCGCTTCGCCTTCTTCCTCCTGTCCGAGTACGCCGGCATCGTCGTGATGTCGCTGCTCTTCGCCGTGCTGTGGCTCGGCGGATGGCACGGGCCGTTGCCCGACGCGCTCGGCTGGCTGTGGACCCTGCTCAAGGGGTTCGCCGTCGCGCTCGTCGTCATCTGGGTGCGGGTGGCCTGGCCCCGGCTGCGCGAGGACCAGCTGCAGCGACTCGCCTGGCTGGGGCTCGTGCCGCTGGCCCTCCTCCAGCTGCTCCTCACGGGGGCCGGGGTGGTGCTCGGATGGTGAGCGAGAAGGACACCCGGGGCCGCGGCAGCCTGCCCGGCGTGCTCAAGGGCCTCGCGACGACGGCCCGCACCGCGCTGCGCCCAACGCACACCGCGGAGTACCCGGACGTGGCGCCCGAGCTGCCGCCGCGCAGCCGCGGCGTCATCGCGCTGCTCGAGGAGAACTGCACCTCGTGCATGCTCTGTGCGCGCGAGTGCCCCGACTGGTGCATCTACATCGACTCGCACAAGGAGACGATCCCCGCCTCCACGCCGGGCGGCCGCGAGCGGCAGCGCAACGTCCTCGACCGCTTCGCCATCGACTTCTCGCTGTGCATGTACTGCGGCATCTGCATCGAGGTGTGCCCGTTCGACGCGCTCTTCTGGAGCCCGCAGTTCGAGTACGCGGAGGTCGACATCCGTGACCTCCTCCACGAGAAGGACCGGCTCGGGGAGTGGATGCGCACCGTGCCGCCGCCGCCGGCGCTCGACGAGAAGGCCGCCGAGCCGGCCGAGGTCGCCGCCGCCAACCGCCCGGCCCGTGGGACCGGCCTCGTCGCCGGGGGTGGCGCCGCCCGCCCGCCGCGGACCGTGCGGCCCAGGGTCGTCCGCGAGGAGCTCGAGTGACCGCCCTCGACACCGCCTTCGCGGCGAGCGCCGTGCTCGCCGTCCTCGGGGGCCTGTTCGCGGTGACGACGCGGCACGTCGTCCACGCGGCCCTGTGGCTCGTCGTCGCGCTGCTCGGGGTCGCCGGCTCGCTGCTCGTCCTCGGTGCCGAGCTCGTCGCGCTCGTCCTCGTCCTCGTCTACGTCGGGGCCGTCGTCGTCCTCGTCCTCTTCGCGCTGATGCTCACCCGCGCGCCGATCGGTCCCGACCGCGCCCACGCGGTCGGTCCGTGGCGGGCGGTCGGGGCGGCGCTGCTCGGCCTCGCGACCGCCGGGCTGCTGGCCAGCGTCCTCGTCCCGCTCGCCGACGGCACCGTCCGGCGCTCCGACGTGACGACGACCCAGGTCGCCGGGCAGCTCTTCGGCACCTGGGTGTGGCCGTTCGAGCTCCTGTCGCTGCTGCTGCTCGCGGCCCTCGTCGGCGCCCTCGCCGTGGCTCGTGGCTCCCGCGACGCCGCGGGCCCGGAGGCCGCGTCGTGATCCACCTCGTCGGTCCGTACCTCCTGGCCTCGGCCCTCGTCGGGCTCGGTGTCGCAGGGGTCGCGGTGCGCCGCAACGCCGTCCTCGTCCTCGTCGGGGTCGAGCTGATGCTCTCCGGCGGCCTCGTGCTCCTCGTGACGACCCAGGCCGCGGGGGCGGACCGGTGGGCGGCCGGCAGCGTCCTCCCGCTGTTCACCATCACCATCGCGGCGGCCGAGGTGGTCGTCGCGCTGGCCGTCGTCCTCGCCGTGTTCCGGCGGCGTGGCTCCATCGACCTCGACGAGCCGAGCCCGGCGGAGACCACGGCGGAGGTCGCGCCGTGAGCCCGTGGCTGCTCGTCCTCGTCCCGGCGGCCGCGGCCGCCCTCGGGGTCGCGGTCCGGCGCGACGACCGGCTCGTCGCCGGGGTCGCCACGATCACCTCGGGCGCAACCCTCCTGCTCGCCGTCGTCGGGTGGATCGCCCAGCGCGGCACCGTGACCGGCCACACCTTCCCCTTGCCGGTGGGCGAGCTGCACGTCCCGCTCGGTACCGTCACCGACCCAACCCGGCTCGCCCTGGCGACCGTCGTCGCCCTCGTCGCGACCGCCGTGCAGGTCTACTCCACGTGGTACCTCGGCACCGACGACCGCTACGGCCAGTTCGCGGCCACCGTGTCGCTGTTCACCGCCGCGATGCTCCTCGTCGTCGTCTCCGCCGACCTCGTCCTCACCGTCGTCGGCTGGGAGGTGATGGGCTGGTGCTCCTACCTGCTCATCGGGCACTGGTCGCGCCGACCGGCGGCCCGGCGGGCGGCGCTCAAGGCGTTCCTCGTGACCCGGGTGGCCGACATCGGGTTCGTCCTCGGCATCGTCGGGCTCGCCGCCGGTGCGGGCACGACCGCGCTCGGCGGCGTGGTGCAGGCCTGGGCCCGCCCGACGGAGTGCGTCGACACGGCCGTGCAGACCGGGCTGACGGTCGGGGAGGGGCTCACGGCCTGCGCGGCACCGGACGCCCGGCTGCGCGCCATCCTCCTCGTCCTCGTCGTCGTCGGGGTGCTCGGCAAGTCGGCGCAGGTCCCGTTCCAGGACTGGCTGGCCGACGCCATGGAGGGCCCGACGCCGGCGAGCGCGCTCATCCACGCCGCGACGATGGTGGCCGCCGGCACCGTCGTGCTCTCCGGCCTCTTCCCGCTGCTCGCCGACAGCCCGTCGGCGCGGTGGTTCCTCGGGGTGGCGGTCTCCGTGACGATGCTGCTCGCCGCGGTCCTCGCCTTCGCCCAGAGCGACCTCAAGCGGATGCTCGCGTGGTCGACCGTCAGCCAGGTGGCCGTGATGCTCTCCGCGGTCGCCGCGGCGCCGGGCGACGCGGGCCCCGGCGCCGGGCTGCTCCACCTGTGGTCGCACGCGCTCTTCAAGTCGCTGCTCTTCCTCGCCATCGGCTGGGCCGCCGTCGCCGCCGGGGGGACCGCGGCCACCCCCCTGCGCGGCAGCGCCACCGCCGCACCGGTCCTGCGGGTCGCGTTCCTCGTCGGGTTCCTCTCGCTGGCCGGGGTGCCGCTCGTCGTGGGCGGCGTCTCGAAGGAGCACGTCCTCGCCGCCGCGTGGGACGGTGCGGTCGGCGCCGACGGGCCGGGCGTCCTCGTCCTCGTCGCCCTCGTCCTCACCTCGGCCGTCACCGCCGCGTACGCGACCCGCGGCTACCTCGTCCTCACCGCGCACCTGCGCCAGCGGCCGTCCGCCGGTGCCGTGACGCCGGCGGCCCCGACCGTGCTCTGGGTGCTCACCGTCCTCACGGTCTTCGGGGGCCTCGTCGTCCTCACCGGGTCCTTCGGCGTGCACGAGGTGTCACTGCTCTGGCTCGTGCTCACCGTCCTCGTCGTCGGGGTCGGGGTGGCCGTCGCGCTCCGCGGCGGCTTCGACCGCGACCCCGCCGAGGTGCTCGCCCGCCGGTTCGTCCCGCACGCGGACCGCGGGCTCGGCGTCGACGCGCTCTACCGCCGCGTCGTCGCCCGCCCGGTGCTGCGGCTGGCCCGGCTCGTCGCCTTCCTCGACACCGAGGTCGTCGACGCCTACGTCCGCGGCGCCGCCGTCGCCACCCGCGCGGCCGGATGGACCGGGGTGCGCCTCCACCGCCGCGAGCGGCCGTCCGCCGGTGTCGGGCTCGTCCTCGCCGGAGTGCTCGTCCTCGGCATCGCGGGGGTGCTCGCGTGGTCGTGAGCCTGCTCCTCGCGCTCCCCGCCGCCGTCGGCCTCTGGCTGGTCAGCGGTGGCCGGGCCCTCCCGGTGCGCCCCGCCCGCGTCCTCGCCGCCGGGACGGCGGTCGCGACCCTCGGGCTCGCGGTCGCCGTCGTCGTCACGGGCGCCGCGGTCGACCGCCCGTGGCTGCCCGAGCTCGGCGTGCGCTGGTCGTTCGGCGTCGACGGCGTCTCGACGCCGCTGCTGCTCCTCACCGCGGTGATGGGGGTCGTCGTCGCGGCGCACGCCTGGGTCGAGGTGCCGTCGGGTGGCACCCCCGCCACCTTCCTCGGCTGCCTGCTCCTCGTCGAGGCCGGCGCGCTCGCCACCTTCTCGGCCCGCGACGCCGTCCTCTTCTTCGTCGCGTTCGAGGTCGTCCTCGTGCCGATGTGGGTGCTCGTCGGCCGCTACGGCGACCCGCACGACCCCCGCGGCCGCACCGACGCGGCCCAGCGGTTCATCCTCTACACGGCGGTCGGGTCGACGACGATGCTCGTCGGCATCCTCCTGCTCGTCGCCTCGGCCGGCACCGCCGACCTGCGGGCGCTCGCGGGCGGTGCCGGGGCTGCGCTCGGTCCCGGCACCCAGCTGGCGGTGGCGCTGCTCCTCGTCGTCGGCCTCGCCGTCAAGGTCCCGGTCTTCCCGCTGCACACCTGGCTGCCGCCGGCCCACACGACCGCTCCGACCGCCGGGTCGGTGCTGCTCGCGGCGGTGCTGCTCAAGATGGGGACCTACGGCCTCGTGCGGCTGCCGGTCGCCACGGTGCCCGGGGGGTTCAGCCGGCTCGCACCGGTCCTCGCCGTGGCCGGGGTCGTCGGCATCCTCTGGGGTGGGCTCGTCTGCCTCGTCGAGCGCGACCTCAAGCGGCTCGTCGCGTACTCGTCGGTCGCGCACATGGGGTTCGTCGTCCTCGCCCTCGCGAGCGGGTCGCACACCGGCCTCCAGGCGGCCCTCTACGCCAACATCGCCCACGGCGTGGTCTCGGCCCTCCTCTTCGTCCTCGTCGGCGGGCTCAAGCAGCGGTGGGGCGACGTCGACCTCGCGGTCCGGCGCCCGGCGCTGCGCGAGACCTCGCCGCGGCTCGGGTTCGTCCTCGTCCTCGGCCTGGCCGCGAGCCTCGGCCTGCCCGGCCTCGCGGGCTTCTGGGGCGAGCTGCTCGCGGTGTACTCGGCGTGGGCCCCGGCGGCCGGCCGGCCCGGCCCGGTCTTCGTCACCTGCGCCGTCCTCGCCGCGGTGGGGGCGGCGCTCGCGGCGGCCTACGCGCTGCGGGTCGCCGGGCTGGTCTGGGTCGGCGACCGGCCCGACCCCGAGGCCGCCCGCACCCCGGACGCCGTCGGCGTCGAGCGCTGGGTCCTCGGTGGGCTGGCGGCACTCGTCGTCGTCCTCGGCGTCGCCCCGATGCTCCTGCTGTCGGTGACCTCCGACGCCGCCCTCGCCCTGGTGGGCACCCGATGACCTCCCTCGTCACGCTCGACTGGCTCGTCCTCGCGCCGGCCCTCGCCCCGGTCCTCGGCGTGGTGCTCGTCCTCGTCGGCGACGCCCTCCGGCCGGCCGGCCGCAGCCGCTGGGCGCTGCCGCTCGCCGGCGCCGTGCTCGTCGCAGGCGCGGGTCTGGCGCTGCGCGGCACGTTCGCCGGCTCGGGCGAGCCGTTGCGCACGCTCTGCCTGCCCGGCCCGCAGGGCGCCTGCCTGTGGACCGCCGAGCCCCGCACCTCGACCCTCCAGGCCGGCGTCCTCCTCGCGGCGGCGGCGGCGCTCGCGCTGCTCCACGACGGGCGGCCGGGGGTGCGCGACGCGTCGGTCACCGCGGTCCTGCTGCTCGCCGCGACGACCGGGGGAGTGTCCGTCGCCGCGGCCCGCGACCTCGGCTCGTGGCTGGTCGCCCTCGAGCTCGCCACGGTCCCGGCGGTCGCGCTCGTCGCCCTCCGCGGCAGCCGGTCGGCCGCCCACGGCGCCCTCAGCCTCCTCGTCACCTCGCTCGTGTCCTTCGCGCTCCTCGTCCTCGGGGCCGCCCTGTGGCTCACCGCGACCGGTGATGCCACCTTCTCGACGCGGTCGGCGGCCCTCGCGTGGGCCGACCCGCACCGCCACGACGTCCTCGTCCTCGCCGTCGTGCTGCTCGTCGCCGGGCTCGGGTTCAAGCTGTCGCTCGTGCCGTTCCACGCGTGGACCCCGCAGGCCTACGCGGGAGCCGACCTCGGCACCTCGCTCTTCCTCGCCGCCGCGTCGAAGACCTCGGCCGCGGCGGCCCTGCTCGTCGTCGTCTCGGCGCTCACCGGCATTGATAAGCCGGCCGTCGTCGTCGTGCTCGGGGTGCCGGCGGCCGCATCCCTCCTGCTCGGCACGGTCGTCGCGCTGCGCCAGGACGACCCGGTCCGCCTCCTCGCGTGGTCGGCCATCGCGCAGGCCGGATGGGTCGTCGTGCCGCTGACGGCGCTCAGCGGCGCGGGGGTGCGGGCCGCCGCTGCCTACGTGCTCGTCTACGCCGCTGCGACGTCGGTGGCCTTCGCCGCGGTGTCCCGGACCGGGGCCCGCAGCCTCGGGCAGATGCGCGGGCTGCTCCGGCGCGACCCGCTCTCCGGCGGGCCGCTCGCCCTCGCCCTCCTCGTCCTGGCCGGCCTCCCGCCCGGGGTCGTCGGCCTCGTCGTCAAGGTGCTCGCCGTCGCCGCCCCGGTCGCCGCCGGGGTGTGGCCGGTCGCGGCGGCCGCCGTGCTCGCCGTCGTCGTCGGGCTCGCGGTCTACCTCCGGTGGTTCGCGGTCCTCCTCGCCCGCCCCGAGGACGCCGCGCCCGGGCTCGCACCCCCCGCCCTCGTGACCGGCCGCTCGACCGTGGCGGTCCTCGTGCTCGGCACGGCGGTCCTCGCCGTCGTCAGCGCCCTTCCGCACGGGCTGCTCGGCGGCCTCGGCTGAGCCGCCGACCCGGAACCGAACCGACCACCAGGAGCGTTCACCGGACATGCACAACCACTTCAACGGCCTGAAGACCGCCGGGCTCCTCGGCGGGCTCTGGGCTCTCCTGCTCCTCGTCGGCTGGTTCATCGCGCAGGGGACCGGCAGCAGCGTCTTCATCCTCGTGTTCGCCCTCATCGGTCTCGCGACGACGGCCTACGGGTACTGGAACTCCGACAAGCTGGCCATCAAGGCGATGCGCGCCTACCCGGTCACCGAGGCGCAGGCACCGGCGATGTACCGCATCGTCAGTGAGCTCTCGACCCGGGCCGGCAAGCCGATGCCGCGCCTGTACGTCTCACCGACCCAGGCGCCGAACGCGTTCGCCACCGGGCGCAACCCCGAGAACGCCGCCGTCTGCTGCACCGAGGGCATCCTCGGCCTGCTCGACGAGCGCGAGCTGCGCGGGGTGCTCGGCCACGAGCTGATGCACGTCTACAACCGCGATATCCTCACCGGCTCGGTCGCCGCCGCGATCGCCGGCGTCATCTCCTCGATCGGCCAGTTCCTCGCTTTCGGTGCCCTCTTCGGCGGCGGCAGCAGCGACGAGGACCGCAACCCGATCGCCGGCCTGGCGCTGGCCCTGCTCGCGCCCATCGCCGCCGTGGTCGTCCAGATGGCCATCTCGCGCACCCGCGAGTACGACGCCGACGAGGACGGCGCGACGCTGACCGGCGACCCGCTGGCCCTCGCGAGCGCGCTGAGGAAGCTCGAGCTCGGGGTGGCCCGGGCGCCGCTGGCCCCGACCCAGCAGCTGGTCAACGCGAGCCACATGATGATCGCCAACCCGTTCCGGGCCCAGGACGTCTCGCGGCTGATGTCGACCCACCCGCCGATGGCCGAGCGCATCGCCCGCCTCGAGCAGATGGCCTACGGGCACCGCATCAACCCGAGCTGACGCGGGTCAGGCGGGCGGGACGACGAGCCGCATCACGGTGTTCCGCTGGCCCTTGGTCCGCTCGAGCTCGAACCCGACCCGCTCGAACATCGTCCGGGTGGTCGCGTAGAGGAAGGACGAGGAGATCTTCTTCGTCGTGCCCGCGAGGTCGTGCGGGTAGCCTTCGAGCACACCGCCGCCGGCCTGCGCGACGAGATCGACGACACCGCGCAGGGCGACCTCGGCCACCCCGTGGCGTCGGTAGCGCCGGTCGACGAAGAAGCAGGTGACCCGGTAGTCGGGCGGGCTGACGAGGCCGGCGTCGTACTCCCTGCGGTGGTGGATGTTGGGCAGCTCGGCGGGCGGTCCGTACTGCGCCCACCCGACCGCCTCCTCGCCGTCGAACACGACCGCGGCGTGCGAGCGGTCATCGCGCACCCACTGCTCCTTGAGAGCGTGGTTGGCGTCGGCGTCCCGGGGCTTCTCGGACGGCATCGTGTGGAACCACGTGCACCAGCAGCCACCGAAGACGCCGTTGTGCCGAGCGGCGAGGTCCTCCCACGCCGCCCACGTGTCGGGACCGAGGGGGCGGACGGTGAGGCGGGCGGTGTCGACGTCGACCATGGGCGGCACGCTAGCCCCGCCACCGGACGGAACGCGTCCGGATGCCCGCTCCTCCTACGCTGGGCCCGTGAAGGCCGTCGTCCAGGACCGGTACGGACCCCCGCAGGTGCTGCGGCTCGAGGAGCACCCGGTGCCGGTGCCGGGAGGCGGCGAGGTCCTGCTGCGGGTGCGCGCCACCTCGGTCAACCTCTCGGACTGGGAGACGCTGCGCGGCCGCCCGGCGTACGCGCGGCTCGGTGGCCTCCGGCGCCCGGCCCGGCCGGTGCTCGGGTCGGACGTCGCGGGGGTCGTCGAGGCGCTCGGCCCGGACGTCACCGGGCTCGAGGTCGGCGACGAGGTGGTCGGCGACCTGCTGGCGTCCAAGGGCGGGTTCGCCGAGTACTGCCTCGCCCCGGCCTCCGCGCTCGCCGCCAAGCCGCCCGAGCTGTCGTTCGTGCAGGCCGCGGCCGTCCCGCAGTCGGCCGCGATCGCGCTCCAGGGGACCCGGTGGGCCGGGCCCGGGGTCCGGGTGTGCGTCAACGGGGCCGGTGGAGGGTCGGGTGTGTTCTGCATCCAGCTCGCCGTCGCCGCCGGCGCCCACGTCACCGCCGTCGACACCGGCGCGAAGCTCGACCACATGCGCTCCCTCGGCGCCCACGAGGTGCTCGACCACACCCGCGACGACTTCACCCGGCACGGCCCCTTCGACCTCGTCCTCGACCTCGTCGCCCGGCGATCGGTGTTCGCCTACCGGCGGGCGCTGGCTCCGGACGGTCGCTACCGGTGCGTCGGCGGGAGCACCCGCGCGCTGCTGCGGGTGCTCACGGTCGGCAGCCTGCTCGGCGTGGCCGGCGGGCGGTCCCTCGGGGTCCTCGCGGTCCGGGAGGGACCGGAGCACTTCGGACCGCTGCTGCGCAGGTGCGCCGAGGGTGCGGTCGAGGTCCGGGTCGACCGCACCTACTCCCTCGACGAGGTCCCCGCCGCGCTCGAGCGGGTCGGCTCGGGCCGGTCGCTCGGCAAGGTCGTGGTCGAGGTCGGGTGAGTCAGGCGGTCGGGAGGCCGGCCGCGGAGTCGTCGTAGTACTGGCGGTTGCGCAGGCCCGCGGCCGCGGCCTCGTCGAGGCACACGACGGTGTCGGGGTGCCACTGGAGGACCGAGGCGGGCACCGAGGCGGTGAGGGGGCCCTCGAGGGCGGCGGCCACCGCGTCGGCCTTGGCGTCGCCGGTCGCGACGAGGACCAGCCGGCGCGCGTCGAGGATGGTGCCGAGCCCCTGGGTGAGGCAGTGCGTCGGGACGTCGTCGAGGCCGGTGAAGAAGCGGGCGTTGTCGCGCCGGGTGCGGGCCGAGAGCCGCTTGACCCGGGTGCGCGAGGCGAGGGCGGACCCCGGCTCGTTGAAGCCGAGGTGGCCGTTGGCGCCGATCCCGAGGACCTGCACGTCGACGCCGCCGAGGGAGGCGATGCGCTCCTCGTACGCGACGGCGGCGCGCTCGAGGTCGGCGGCCCGCGCGGACGAGCCGTCGGGCACCTCGAGGTGCTCCGGGGCCAGCCCGATGACGCCGCACACCTCGCGCAGCAGCACCTGCCGGTAGCCCTCGGGGTGCCCCGGCGGGAGCCCCACGTACTCGTCGAGCGCGACGCCGTACGCGTCGGAGAAGTCCGCACGGCCGTCGGCGACGGCGCGGCCGAGCTGTCGGTAGAGGCCGAGCGGCGAGGAGCCGGTGGCGAGCCCGAGGACCGGGGGCCGGTCGACGGCCCGGGCCAGCCCGCGCAGGACGGCGTCGGCGGCACGGGCCGCGGTCTCGTCGGGACCGGGGCTGACGAGGATCTCCATCCCGGTCAGCCTAGGCGCTCGCCGGGGTGGCGAGCGGCCGGGGCCCGGCGGCGGGGACCGGCAGCAGCGCGGCGCCGACGGCCGCGAGCGGGGCCGTGCCGTCGAGAACCGTCACCCGGTCGGCGAGGTCGAGCCGGGCGAGGAACGGCGAGGCGGCGCTGCGGTCGCGCAGGTCCGCCCGGACCGCCCGCTCCAGCGCCTCCCGGTCGCGCGCGAGCCCACCCCCGACGAGGACGAGCTCGGCGCCGGCGAGGACGAGGACCTGCACGGCCAGCCCCAGTCCGCCGGCGAGGGTGGCGACGACCTCGAGGGCCGCGGCCTCACCGGAGGCGGCGGCGGGGAAGAGGTCCGCCGGTTCGCCGGGCCACAACCGGTGGAGGGCCGAGCCCGAGGCGACCGTCTCGAGGCAGCCGGTCTGCCCGCACGAGCACGGCACGCCGGTGCCCACCGGCAGGTGGCCGAGCTCTCCGGCCACGCCGTCGACGCCCCGCAGCACCGTGTCGCCGTCGACGAGGGCGGCGGCGAGCCCGGTACCGGCGTTGAGGTAGGCCGCCCGGGCCACGGGTGAGCCGGGCGGGGACCAGTGGAGGGCCCCGAGGGCGGCCGCCTTGACGTCGTTGTCGACGCCGGGCCGCAGTCCGCACGCGGCCTCGACACCGCCGGCGAGGTCGAGGGCCTCGACGCCCAGGTTGACCGCGTGCCGGGCCCAGCCGGAGACCGGGTCGACGAGGCCGGGCATGCACACCCCGACGCGGTCGACGCCCGCCCAGCCGCCGACGACCGAGGCCGCCCGTCCCGCGACGTCGAGGGCGACCGCGAGGGTCCCGTCGGGACCGTGGCCGGAGGGCGCGGCGACGTGCGAGACCACCCCGCCGTCGGCGTCGAGGACGACCGCGGCGGTCTTCGTCCCGCCGACGTCGATGCCGAGCCTCACGGCCGGATCTCGCCCCGGAGCACGCCGAGCAGCGCGCGGGCGACGGCCGGGGAGGACCCCCAGGTCTCGACGTCGGCGCCGCCGCGCGGCCAGCCGCAGTCCACGAGGACCACCTCGTGCCCGGCTGCGCGCAGCCGGGCGACGACCGCGCGGGCCGGATGGTCCGGGCCGACGCCGCGGCCGACGACGGCGACCCGGTCGCCCGGGCGCACCTCGTCCTCGCGGACCGTGGCGTCGAGCGCCGCCGGACCCCACGCGACCGCGCCGACGGCGAGGTTGCTGCCGCTCGCGACCTGGACGACCGCGAGAGGGGCCGTCCCGGCGGCGAAGCGACGAGCGTGGTCGGTGAGGGTGAAGGCCCGGGCGGTGCCGGCGTCCGGCACGGTCGCGGTCGCCGGGGCACCGGCATCGAGCCGCCGGTCGGCCAGGCGGCGAACCCGAGCCGCCGCCTCGGAGACCCGGAACGCCTCGAGCCGCCCGGTGGCCACCGCCCCGAGGACGTGCGCGCGCACGGCGTCGAGCTGCTCGCCACCCGTGGCGGAGCCGAGGCACAGCAGGTCGACCCCGGCGGCGAGGGCCCGGACCGCCGCCTCGGGGATGCCGGTCTCCGCACTCGCGCCCGCCATGTCGAGGGCGTCGCTGACGAGGACACCCTCGAAGCCGAGGTCCTCCCGGAGCACCCGCAGGACGAGAGGGGAGAACGTCGCCGGCCGGCCGGGGTCGAGCGCGGTGACGACGATGTGCGAGGTCATGACGCACTCGACCCCGGCCCGGACCGCGGCGGCGAACGGCACCAGCTCGCGGGCCCGCAGCACGGCGACGGGTGCTTCCACCCGCGGCAGGTCGTGGTGCGAGTCGGCGACCGTGTCGCCGTGCCCCGGGAAGTGCTTGGCGCAGGCCGCGACCCCGGTCGACTGCAGGCCCTCGACCCAGGCCGCGGTGTGCCGGGCGACGGCGTCCGGGTCGGCTCCGAAGGACCGGACCCCGATGACGGGGTTCTCCGCGGCGGAGTTGACGTCGACGACCGGCGCGAGGTCGAGCCCGATGCCGAGCGCGGCCAGCTCGCCGCCGATACCGGCCGCCGAGCGGCGGGTCGCGGCCTCGTCGTCGAGCCGGCCGAGCACGGCGTTGCCCACGGCCGTGGACCCACCCGGGTAGTGCAGCCGCGTGACGTCGCCGCCCTCCTCGTCGGCGGCGACGAGGAGTCCGGGCAGCTCGGAACGGAGGGCCGAACAGACCTCGGCCACACCGCCGCCGGGGCCGACGTTGTCGCCGTAGAGGCACACCGAGACGAGGCCGTCGGACCGCGCGGCGCGCAGCCACGCCGGCGCCGCGGTCCCGACGAAGCCGGGCTGGAGGACGGCGGTGACGTCCTGCGCGAGCGTCATCCCTTGACCGCCCCGCCCACGAGCCCGCTGCTCATCCGGCCCTGCACGACGAGGAAGAAGACGATGACCGGCACGGCGACGAGGGTGGAGGCGGCCATCACCTGGCCCCAGTCGGTCTCCCGGCTGGCGCTCGCCTGGACGAACCCGCGCAGCCAGAGCGGCAGGGTGCGCGACTGCTGCTCGGTCATGACGACGAGGGCGACGGTGAACTCGTTCCATGCCTGGAGGAACGCGTACACGCCGGAGGCCACGAGCCCGGGAGCCAACAGCGGGAAGGTGATCCGCAGGAAGGCCTGGGTGCGCGAGAGGCCGTCGACCATCGCCGCCTCCTCGAGGTCGGCCGGCACGCCGGCGACGAAGCCGCGCAGCATCCAGATCGTGAAGGGCACGACCGCGGCCGTGTAGAGGACGGCCAGGGCGAGCGAGCGGTTGAGCAGCCCGAGCGAGCTCATCATCTTGTACTGCGCGATGAACAGGCCCTCGGCGGGCAGCATCTGGATGAGGAGCAGGGCGAGCACGAAGGAGGCCCGTCCGCGGAACCGGAAGCGGCTCACCGCGAGCGCCCCGAGGAAGGCCACGGCGAGGGCGGCGAACACGGTGGTCAGGGTCACGACGAACGAGACGGACAGTGCGCGGACGAACGCGGGGTCCCCGACGACCGCACCGAAGTTGTCGAGCGAGCCCCCGAGCGGCAGGAAGGTCGGTGTCGTGGACTGGAGCACGACGTTCGGCAGGAAGGCCGAGTTGAGCATCCAGTAGACCGGGAAGGCCCAGACCGCCGAGACCGCGAGGGCGAGGACGGTGAGCAGCACGCGGGAGGTGCGGGAGCGGCGCATCAGGACTCCTCGGTCATGAGCGAGCGGACGTAGTACCAGCTGAGGGCGACGGTGAGCAGCAGCATGAGCACGCTCACCGCGCTCGCCGTGCCGAAGTCGCCCTTGCCGGTGCCCAGCTGGTAGACGTACGTGCCGAGCAGGTTGGTCTCGTTGGCGACCGAGCCCGCGTCCTGGAGCAGGCGAACCTGGGTGAACACCCGCAGGTCCCAGATGATCTGCAGCAGCATGACGATCGAGAGCACGGGGGCGATGAGCGGGGCGTGGATGTGGCGCAGCCGCTGCCAGCCGCCGGCCCCGTCGAGCATCGCGGCCTCGACGACCTCGGTGCCGACCTGGGTCAGCCCGGCGTAGATGCTCAGTGCGACGAACGGCACGCTCATCCACACGACGACGGCCGATGCGACGACGAAGAAGGAGAGGGGCTGGGCGAGCCAGTTGTGTCCCGCGGCGCCGTCGACCCCGACGTGCACGAGGAGCCAGTTGAGCAGGCCGCGGCGCCAGTCGACGATCCAGATCCACACGGTCATCGCGGCGACGACGGGCATCGCCCACGCGAGGAGCATCGAGACCTGCAGGACGAGGCGGGGCCAGCGGTCGAGCGAGTTCATGAGGACCGCCACGGCGGCGCCGACGACGACGGTGACCAGGGCCGTGACGAGGCAGAAGACGACCGAGCGCAGGACGACGGCCCACAGCGTCGGGTCCGTGACGAGGCGGGCGTAGTTGTCGAGACCCACCCACTCGGGCGGCTGCCCGAACTGCTGTGCGAGGCCGAACTTGCGCAGGCTCGTCACGAGCTGCCAGCCGATGGGGTAGCCGAGGGCGCCGAGCAGGAGGAGGAGGGTGGGGAGGATCAGCAGGTACGGGAGGCGACGGCCGGCCCGGCCGCCCCGGCCGGACCGGCCGGGGCGGGCCGGGCGGGGGGCCGCCGCCGCGGTGGCGGTCGGCTCCGGGTCGAGGGTCCGCGAGGGCATGGGGGCACTTCCTGGGTCGGGGAGGGCGGTCGGGCCCGGGGTCCCCGGTGCCGGACGGAGGCGGTCCGGCACCGGGGAGGGGTGGGGCGGGTGCGACTCAGGCGCCGTTGAGCATCGGCGTGATCTTGTCGTCGTACTGCTTCGCGAGGCCGGCGAGGTCCGAGGCGTCGCGGATCTTGCCGAAGAACTCCTCGAGCACCTGGGCCGACTCGACCGCGGCCCAGCCCGGCGCGGCCGGCGTGAGCTTCGAGTTCGACGCGGAGTCGACGAGCGCTTTGGCGAACTCGTCGTCACCGAGGGAGGAGACGTAGTCGGAGTTGGCCGGGCCGAGGCCGGCCTTGCCGAGCATCTGCTGGTACTCCGGCGCGAAGATGATCTTCATCAGCTCCTTGGCCAGGGCGGGGTTCTTGCTCTTGGCCGAGATGGCGATGTTCGACCCGCCGGCGAAGACCGGGGCCGGCTTGCCGTCGTTGCCCGGCAGCGCGAAGACGCCGAAGGTCTTGTCGTTCCAGGTGCGGACGTCCTTGCCGTCCTTCTTCGTGAGGTCACCGATCGACCAGTGCGCCCACCCGGGGGCCATGATCGTCGCCGCCGCGAGCGAGGTCTTGCCCGAGGCCTTGCCGGCGTCGTCGAGGATGGTGTCGCTGTCGTTGATGTAGAGCCAGGGCGACTGGTCCTTCGCGTCGGCCGGCGCCTTGCTCGCGGCCTTCTGGATCTGCTGCAGCTGCTCGAGGCCCTTGAGGCTGGCCGGGTCGGAGAGGGTCGAGACCCACTTCCCGTCCTGCTTCTTCGCGAGGTCGCCGCCGTTGGCGAAGATCCACGAGATGCCGTTGCGCCAGTCCTGACCCCCGATGAAGAAGCCCGAGAAGTTCTTGATCTGGTCCGGGTTCTTCGCCGCGATGGTCTGCACGTCGGTGTTGAACTCGTCGAGGGTCTTGGGCACCTCGACACCGGCCTTCTGCCAGACGTCCTTGCGGTAGAACATGTAGCGCGAGCCGAAGTAGTAGGGGAGGGCGTACTTCTTGCCGTCCACGGAGCCGGCGTCGACGAAGCTCTGGAGCAGCTTGGAGCCCCCGAGCTCGTCGTACATGTCCGAGATGTCGAGGAAGGCGCCGACGTTGGTGAAGGTCGGGCTCTGGGTGTTGCCGAGCTCGACGACGTCCGGGGTGTTCGCGGCGTCCGGGAGCGCGGTGGTCAGCTTGGTGACGAGGTCGCCCCAGGACTGCTCCTCGATCTTGAGCGTCGCACCGGTCTTGGCCTTGAAGGTGTCCGTGAGGTAGGTCCGCAGCTCGTCGGGGGTGTCGCTGCCGGCGAGCCACAGCGTGACCGTCTTGCCGGCGTTGTCCGCGGTGCTCGTGGCGGCCGGCTCGTCGGAGGACCCCCCGCTCGAGCAGGCCGACAGGGCGAGAGCCGCGCTCGTCAGGACGACGAGGGGAAGGCGCCGATTCATCTCGGGTTCCTTTCGTGGGTGTGGTGGGGTCAGACGACCCCGAGGCGGTCCCAGAGGACCGAGGCCGCCGCGCCGCGCAGGACGATGTCCTCCGGGGACGTGGCGAGGCGGACGGTGAGGGGGGTGTCGAGGCTCGGCAGCAGCCGGTCGGCGAGGCTGCGAGCGACGACGGGGACGACCGGCTCGAGGAGCTCGGCCGGGCCGGCGAGGACGACCTCGGAGAGGTCGAGCGCGGCGACGAGGGGGGCGAGGGCGACGGCGAGGCGGTGCCCGCCGACGACGACGGCACCCTCGGGGGAGGCGGGGTCCTCGCCGGCGTCGTAGGCGGCGCGCAGCCGCGGCACGGACAGCCAGGTCTCGAGGCAGCCGACCCGGCCGCACGAGCACGTCTCGCCGCCGTCGGTGCCGACGGTGACGTGCCCGATCTCGCCGGCGGCGTGGTGGGCGCCCCGGACCAGCCGCCCGTCGCTGACCACGCCGCAGCCGACGCCCCGCCCGACCTGGACGAGGACGAGGTCGTGGCTGTCGGGGGAGGCGCTCAGCTCGGCCTGGGTGGCGGCGTCGGAGTCGTTGAGGACGACGACCGGCGTGCCCGTGGCCCGGGCGACGAGGTCGCGCAGCGCGACGTCGGTCCAGCCGAGGTTGGGGGCGGTGCGCACGGTGCCCTCGGGGTCGACGAGTCCCGGTGTGCCGATGCCGATCCCGAGGACGGGATGGGGAGCGGCGGCGAGGACCTCACGGACCAGGTCGAGGACGACGGCGGGGTCGAGGCCGCGTCCGGACCCGACGTCGGCCGCGCCGGCTCGTTCGACGCGGTGCAGCACCTCGCCGGTGACGTCGACGACGGCCGCCTGCAGCCGAGCCGGGACGGAGAGGTCGACAGCGACGGTGAGCAGGCCCGCGCGGTCGAGGTCGACGAGGGTCGCGGGCTTGCCCGGGCCGGCCTGCTCGGCGGTGCCGGCGTCCCGGACCCGGCCCTCGGCGATGAGCTCGGCGACGAGGTCGGACATCGTCACCTTGGTCACGCCGACCTCGCGCGCCAGCTGGGCCCGGGAGGTCGGCCCGAGCCGGCGCAACGTCTGCAGCACGAGCGACAGGTTCTGCCGGCGGCCGTCCGCGGGGAGGACTGCCACGCTCGTACCGGTGCGGCGGGGTCGGGGGCTCACAGCGGTTAGTAAAGTGTACTAACTAACCAGCGGCAAGAGCCGTGACCGGATCGTGACCTTTCGGGCGGCGCGGAGGTGGGCTCCGCGCCGGGCCGCCGACTCTGGTTGGGTGGGCCCATGCCGTCCCTGACCCGCGACGAGGCCGTCGCCCGCGCCGCCCTGCTCACCGTCGACGCCGTGGAGGTCGACCTCGACCTCGACCGGGGGGCCGAGACCTTCGGCTCGCGGACCGTCCTGCGGCTGCGCTGCGTCGAGCCCGGCGCCTCGACCTTCGTCGACGTCCGCCCGGTCGAGCTGCACTCGGCGACGCTCAACGGCACGCCGCTCGACCCGGGGTCCCTCGTCGACGGCCGCCTGCCGCTCGCCGACCTCGCCGCCGAGAACGTCCTCGAGGTCGAGGCGACGATGGCCTACGGGCACGACGGCCAGGGACTGCACCGGTCCACCGACCCCGCCGACGACGAGGACTACGTCTACGGGCACCTCTTCCTCGACGCCGCGCCGCGCGTCTTCGCCTGTGTCGACCAGCCCGACCTCAAGGCGCCGTACACCATCCGGGTGCGCACCCCGCAGCACTGGAGCGTCGTGGGCAACGGTGCGGCACAGCAGGTCTCGCCGGGAGAGTGGGAGCTGGCGACCACGCAGCCCCTCGCCACGTACTTCGTCACCGTCTGCGCCGGACCGTGGGTCTCGGTCACCGACGAGCACGACGGCGTCCCGCTCGGGGTCCACGCCCGGCGCTCGCTCGCCGAGCCGCTGCGCGAGCAGGCCGGGCAGATGCTCGCGACCACCCGCGCCTGCCTCGACCACTACCACCGGCTCTTCGGCATCCGGTACCCGTTCGGCGAGTACCACCAGGTGTTCGTCCCGGAGTTCAACGCCGGCGCGATGGAGAACCCCGGCTGCGTCACCTTCCGCGACACCTACGTCTTCCGCGGCGCCGCCACCCCCGACCAGGTCCTCGAGCGCGACAACACGATCGCCCACGAGATGGCCCACATGTGGTTCGGCGACCTCGTGACGATGCGCTGGTGGGACGACCTGTGGCTCAACGAGTCCTTCGCGGAGTACATGGCCTACCGGGCCTCCACCGAGGCACTCGGCGCCGACGAGGCGTGGGTCGAGTTCGGCATCGTCCGCAAGCTGTGGGGGTACGCCGCCGAGCGCTCGCCGAGCACGCACCCCGTCGCGGGGTCGCCGGCCCCGGACGCGCTCTCGGCCCTGCAGAACTTCGACGGCATCTCGTACGCGAAGGGGGCCTCGGTCCTGCGCCAGCTCATCGCGCACATCGGCGACGAGGCCTTCGTCGCCGGCGTCGGGGCCTACCTGCGCGAGCACGCCTTCGGCAACGGCGAGCTCGCCGAGTTCCTCGCCGCGATGGCCGAGGCGGCCGGCCGCGACCTCGACGGCTGGGCGCAGGCCTGGCTCCGGACCGCCGGCGCGGACCGGCTCGCCGTCGACCGCGACGGGTGGCTCACCCGCACCACCCCGCGGGCGCACCCCGCCGACCGGCCGCACACGCTCGACGTCGCCGCGTTCGACGGCGACCGCGAGGTGCTCCGCGAGACGGTGGTCCTGGACGGCGACCGGGTCGAGGTGCCCGGCGTCGCCGACCTGCCCGGCGACGCCCTCGTCGTCCCCAACGCCCGCGACCTCACGTGGGCCGAGGTGACCCTCGACGACCGGACCCTCGCCGAGCTCGTCCCCGGCCTCGCCGACGTCCCCGACCCGCTCGCCCGCGCGGTGGCCTGGACCTCGTTGCTCGGCGGGATGCACCGCGCCACGGTCGACCCCGCCCTCGTCGTCGACGTCGTCGAGGCGGCGTGGCCGCGCGAGGACGACGCGTCGGTGCTGTCGCGGGTCTCCCTCGTCACGACGAGCACGGTCATCCCCCTCTTCGTCCGACCGGAGGAGCGCGAGGAGGCCCTCGAGCGTGTCGCCGCCGCGGCCGACTCCCTCGCCGAGCGGGCCGAGGAGGCCGGGGACGCCGCGGGCGACGCGCTCGCCCTCGTCGCCGCCCGCGTGTGGGCCCGCAGCGGCAGCGACACCGCCCGGCTCCACCGGTGGGCCGCCGGCGACGGTCTCCCCGCCGCCCTGGCCGGCGACGACGACTTCCGCTGGCTGGTCCTGCGCAGGCTCGCCGCGCTCGACGCCCTCGAGGACGCCGAGCTCGCTGCCGCCGAGGACGCCGACCGCTCGCTCGCCGGACGGCTCGCCTCCCTCGGCGTGCGCGCCTCGCGCCCCACCGCCGAGGCCAAGGAGTGGGCCTGGGGACGGCTCGCCGACGACCCCGACCTCTCGAACTACGCAGCCCTCGAGCTCGCCCGCGGGTTCTGGGTCGGCGCCGCGCCCGACCTCGTGCGGCCGTGGGTCACGCGGGTCGGCGACCTCCTCGCCCACATGGGCGAGCGGATGGGCGAGGACGCCCTCTCCCGGGTCGCCACGGCGCTGCACCCGAAGTGGGTCGTCGAGCCGGACACGCTCGAGGCGTCGACGGTGCTGCTCCAGCGGCGCGACCTCTCACCCGGGGTGCACCGTGCGCTGCTCGACGAGGACCACGTCCTGCGCGAGGCGCTGGCCAGCCATCGCCGCTTCGGCTGACCCCCCCCCGGGTCTCATCCCACTTCTTGCGGATGACCCACCTCGACCGGCCCGAAAAGGCCCTGTCGAGGTGGGTTATCCGCAAGAAGTCGGGTCGGTCGGGGGTGGTCAGCGGGCGCGGACGCGGTTGTTGCGCGCGTTGTGCTCGAGCTCGACGAGCCCGAGCGCCTCGAGCAGCGGCGGCAGGTACATCCCGAAGCGCCCGCGGTATCCCTTGCGCTAGCCCTTCGACGACCTCGCCGGCCGCCGGGCCCTGCTCGAGGAGGTCTTCGCCGGTCCGCTGCCCGACGACCTCACCGTCCTGCCCCCGTTCCACTGCGACCACGGGCTGGCGACGACCTTCGGCCGGCAGGTCTTCGTCAACCAAGGCTGCCACTTCTCCGACCTCGGCGGCATCACCCTCGGCGACCGGGTGCTCGTCGGGCCGAACGTCACGCTGACCACCGCCGGGCACCCCGTCGAGGTCGACGAGCGGTTCGAGGCCCTCACCCACGCCCCGATCGTCCTCGAGGACGACGTCTGGGTCGGTGCGGCGGCGACGATCTGCCCGGGGGTGACGGTCGGCCGCGGGTCGGTCGTCGGGGCGGGAGCGGTCGTCGCGAAGGACGTGCCGCCGCTGAGCGTTGTCACCGCGACGAGTGCGGTGGAACGCCGCCGGCTGCGCGAGCCGGGCGTCCCCGGGCCGGGCGCTCAGCCGGCCCAGAACCCGCGGCCGCCGAAGAGGTCGCGGTAGGAGCCGAACGCCGCCTGCCCCGGCGTGCGACCGTCGAGGTAGGAGCCGACGACGGCCGCGCCGAGGTCGCCCAGCTCGGGCGCCACGACCCGCCCGTCGGCCCGGCGCGCCATCGAGTCGACGAACCGGGCCAGCCCGGGGTCGTCGCCCAGCCGGAAGAAGGTGACCTGCGCCCCGAGCCGGGCCGAGGCGTCGAGCTCGCGGACGGCGAGCGCGAGCGTGCGCGGGTGCGGCGGGTAGTCGAAGAACACGCCACCGCCGGGCTCGAGGTGCGAGGTGGGCTCACCGTCGGTGACGACGAGCAGCACCGGCTGGGCGTTGGGGTATCGCCGGAAGTGCCGGTTCGCGAGGAGCAGGGCGTGGTGCAGGTTCGTGCCCTTGTCCCACTCGGCGTCCAGGGCGGTGAGGGTCTCGATGTCCATCGTCTGCGCGTACCGGGCGAACGAGATCAGCTGCAGCTGGTCGCCCCGGAACCGGGTCGAGACCAGCTGGTGCAGGGCCAGCGCGGTGCGCTTCATCGGCACCCAGCGGCCGTCCATCGCCATCGAGAACGAGGTGTCGACGAGGAGCGCGACGGCCGCCTGGGTCCGCGCCTCGGTCTCGGTGACCTCGACGTCACGGATGTCGAGCCGCAGGCCGCTGCTCGGGTCACCGCCCTCACCGACCACGCGGGTGATCGCATTGGTCATCGTGCGCGTCGTGTCCCACGGCTCGGTGTCGCCGAACTCCCACTGCCGGGTCGCGCCGCTCTGCTCGCCCGCGGCACCGGCCTGCCGGGTGTCGCGCTGGCCGCCGCGGTTGGACAGCCGGCCGGCGACGTCGCGCAACAGCGACTTGCCGAGCTCGCGCATCGCCTTGGGGGAGAGGCGGAGCGAGCCGTCCGCGGAGCGCGTGAGCATCCCGGTGTCGCGCAACGCCTTCTCGAGGTCGGCCAGCGCGCGCGCGTCGACGGCGGCGTCCGGCCCGAGGAGGCGGTCGAGGGCGTCGAGGTCGACGTCGTCCATCCGGGCCCCGGGGTGCGACTGCGACAGCTGCTCGGCGAGCGCGTCGAGCTGCGCGAGGTCCTGGAGGACCCCGGTGCCGTCGCCCAGCCCGAGGCCCTGCTCGCCCTCGAACCGTTCCGAGCCGCCCCAGTCCTCGCTGGGGCGCAGGCCCTGGAGGAGACCGTCGATGCGCGAGAGCTGGTCCATGAGCGCCGGTGAGCCGAAGGCCTGTTGGGACAACTGCATGAGCTCCGCGCGCTGCTCCGGGCTCATCGACGCCATCATCCGCTGGGCGGCTGCGGCCCGGGCGGCCAGCGCGTCGACGAGCTCCTCGACCGACTGCGGCTGCTCCGGGAAGAAGTCGCCGTGCTTCTCCATGAAGTCCTCGAACTGCTGCGACGTGTCGTCGCCGCGCGCGTGCGCCTCGAGGAGGTCGCCGAGGTCGCGGAGCATCTCCTCGACGGCGGCGCGGTCCTCGTCGGTCGCGTTCTCGAGGGCCTGCTTCATCCCGGCGAACCTCTGGTCGAGCAGCTCGCGGCCGAGGAGGTCCTTGATCTGCTCGTACTTCTCGCGGCCCTCCGTGGAGCGCCAGGGGTAGTCGGACAGCTCGGTGACCGCCGCCGCGGGCGTCGGCGGCAGGTTCTCCATCCGCAGCTCGGCGAACCGGGCGTCGTCGTCGAGGTCGCGGGCCAGCTGCTTGCGCTCGGCGAGCACCGCCTCGTCGAGCAGCCGGCGCACCTCCTCGAGCGTGCCGTCGAGGTTGTGCCGGCGCAGCATCTCGCGGCGCTTCTCGGCGACCCGTCGGGCCAGCTCGTCGAGCCCGGTGTGGTCGCGGGTGCCCTGGCGCAGCAGCTCGCGCATCGCCCGCTCGGGGGAGTAGCCGGCCATGACGTCCTCGCCGATGGCGTCGAGCGCCTCCCGCAGGTCGACCGGCGGCGCGAGCGGGTCACCGCCCGCGTACCGGGTGAACCGCGAACGCCGGGAACGCCGTTCAGCCATAGACGGTCTCCGAGCCGTCGCTGTCCTTGCCGATCCGCCGCGCCAGGTAGAGGCCCTCGAGGGCGAGCTCGACCGCGCTGGCCCGCTCGCCGTCGGACGCCGCCCCGAGCCGCCGCGCGACCTCGTCGTAGAGGTCGGACTCGCCGAGCACCGGCAGCGCGTCGAGGAAGGCCCGCGCGCTGACCTGGTCGCCGGTCGTCACCATCGCCCCGTCCTCGATCGCCTCGACGAGCAGCGCCATGTCGATGCCACCGAGCCGGCGCCGGGCGGTCTCGGCGGTGGCCGTGCGCAGCAGGTGCCCGAGGATCTCGCGCTCGCGGCCCTCCTCGCCGGTCTCGAGCTCGACCTTCCCCCGGAGCACCTCGAGGGCAGCCTCGAGGTCGACGACCCGGGCGACCGCCTCGGGCTCGCCCTGCGTCGTCGCGCGGTGCAGGGCCGCGGCAGCGACCGTCTCGGCTGCCGCGATGGCGAACCGGGCCGAGACGCCGGAGCGCTGGTCGACCGAGCTCGACTCCCGCAGACCGCGGGTGAAGCGGGCGATGATCTCGACGACGAAGTCGGGCACGGTGGCGACGAGCCGCGACTCCTGCCGGATGACCGCCACCTCGTCGTCGACCTCGCGCGGGTAGTGGGTGCGGATCTCGGCGCCGAAGCGGTCCTTGAGCGGCGTGATGATGCGGCCGCGGTTCGTGTAGTCCTCGGGGTTGGCCGAGGCCACGACGAGGACGTCGAGGGGCAGCCGCAGGACGTACCCGCGGATCTGGATGTCACGCTCCTCCATGACGTTGAGCATCGCGACCTGGATGCGCTCGGCGAGGTCCGGCAGCTCGTTGACGGCGACGATGCCGCGGTGGCTGCGCGGGATGAGCCCGAAGTGGATGGTCTCGGGGTCGCCGAGCCGCCGGCCCTCGGCCACGCGCATCGGGTCGACGTCGCCGATGAGGTCGGCGACGCTGGTGTCCGGGGTGGCGAGCTTCTCGGCGTACCGCTCCTCCCGGTGCCGCCACGCGACCGGCAGGGCGTCGCCGAGCTCCGTCGCGCGGCGCCGGGACTCGACGGTGATCGGCTCGTACGGGTGCTCGCCGAGCTCCGAGCCCTCGATGACCGGGGTCCACTCGTCGAGCAGCCCGACGAGGCTGCGCAGCAGACGGGTCTTGCCCTGCCCGCGCTCGCCGAGGAGGACGACGTCGTGACCGGCGAGCAGGGCCCGCTCGAGCTGGGGGACGACGGTCTGCCCGAACCCGTGCATGCCGGGCCACGGGTCGCGGCCCTCACGCAGGGCGGCGAGCAGGTTCTCGCGGATCTCGACGTGGACGCTGCGGGCCTCGTGGCCGGAGGCGCGCAGCTCGCCGACGGTGCTGATGGCCGGTGGGGCGCTCATCGCCTCACGCTACGTCAGCATCGGGCGTGACGGGAGCCCCGGTGCGTCACCGGGTGCCCGGACGGCTCAGCGGTAGTTCGTGTAGCTGAGCGCGACGTCGAGGTCGGCGTCCTTGAGCATCCGCTGGACGGCCTGGAGGTCGTCGCGCGACTTGCTCGTGACGCGGACCTCGTCGCCCTGGATCTGGGTCTTGACGTTCTTCGGGCCCTCGTCGCGGATGAGCTTGGTGATCTTCTTGGCGTTCTCGCTCGAGATGCCCTCCTTGAGCGGCACGTCGAGCTTGTACTCCTTGCCGGAGACGCGCGGCCCGGCCTCGGGCACGTCGAGGTGCTTGAGCGAGACGCCGCGCTTGACCAGCCAGGTCTCGACGACGTCGAGGACGGCCTTGCAGCGCTCCTCGGTGTTGGCCTCCATGCGGATCACCTCGCCGGCCAGCTCGACCCGGGCGCCGACGCCCTTGAAGTCGTAGCGGTTGGCGATCTCCTTGGCCGCGGTGTTCACCGCGTTGGCCACTTCCTGCTTGTCGAACTTGCTGACGATGTCGAAGCTGCTGTCGGCCATCGGTCCCTCCAGACGTCGATTCGGTGGCTCGGATGCGGCTTGCTATCCTTCCATGCGCACCAGGCAGGTTGCCCGAGCGGCCAATGGGAGCGGACTGTAAATCCGTCGCGAAAGCTACGAAGGTTCGAATCCTTCACCTGCCACCCGTGTGTCGAGGGCCCGGACCCGGCGAGAGCCGTCCGGGCCCTCGCTCGTCCGCGCCAGCGGTTGCACCGGGTCCGGACCGGGCGGAGGGTGGGGGCCGGTGGGGCCCGCCCGCCGGACGGCGAGTGCGAGGAGGACGCGATGACCACCACGAGGGCCGCGGGACCGAAGGGGATCTTCCGCAAGAAGCCGATCGCCTCGGGGGGCGAGGACGGACCGCTCGAGCGCAGCATCGGGCTCTGGCAGCTGACCGCCATCGGCCTCGGCGCCATCATCGGGGCGGGCATCTTCGCCCTGACCGGCACGGTCGCCCACGACACCGCCGGGCCGGCCGTCTCGGTCTCGTTCCTCATCGCCGGCGTGGCCAGTGCCTGTGCCGCCCTCTCCTACGCGGAGTTCGGCGGGATGATCCCGCAGGCCGGCTCCGCCTACACCTACGGGTACGCGGTGCTCGGGGAGGGCGTCGGCTGGTTCATCGGCCGGGACCCGCTGCTCGGGTACACGGCCATCGTCGGGGTGGGGGCCATCGGCATCTCCCAGTACGTGCTCTTCCTCGTCCAGGCCGCCGGCCTCGACCTCCCGACGTGGATGCTCGGCGCGCCCGACGGCGAGGGCCACGTGGTCAACCTCTTCGCCGTCGTGCTGTGCCTCGGGGTCGCGTGGCTGCTCAACCGGGGGATGCGCACCAGCGCCAAGGTCGAGACGTGGCTCGTGTTCGTCAAGATCGCGATCGTCCTCGCCGTCATCGTCGTCGGCGCGTTCTACCTGAAGCCCTCGAACCTCACGCCGTACTTCCCGTTCGGCTTCGGGGGCGCCGCGACCGGTGCCGCGACGGTCTTCTTCGCCGTCTTCGGCTACGACGCCATGAGCACCGCGGCCGAGGAGTCCAAGGAGGCCGAGCGCAACCTGCCCAAGGCGATCGTCCTGTCGCTGGCCATCGCCATGGTCCTGTACCTGCTGGCCGTCACCGTCCTCACCGGGATGATCAAGTACACGGACATCGACCCGTCGGCCGCCTACAGCGAGGCGTTCAAGACCGTCGGGCTCTCCGGCTTCGCCGACGTGGTGGCGGTCGGCGCCATCGTCGGCATCGTCACGGTGCTGTTCTCCTTCATGCTCGGCGCCTCGCGGGTCTGGTACGCCATCTCGCGCGACGGGCTGCTCCCGGGATGGTTCGCGCGGACCAACGAGTACCGGTCGCCGCACCGGCCGGTGTGGGTGGTCGGCCTCATCGCGGCCGTCTTCGCCGGGTTCCTGCCGATCGACCTGGCCGCCGAGCTGACGAACATCGGCATCCTCCTCGCCTTCGTCGTCGTGTCCGCCGCGGTCATCGTGCTGCGCCGCCGCTCACCCGACATCGAACGCACCTTCCGCGTCCCGTTCATGCCGCTCACCCCGCTGCTCGGCATCGCGTTCTCGCTGTGGCTGGTCAGCAAGCTCTCGTGGGAGACCTGGGTGCGCTTCCTCGCCTGGTTCGTCGTGGGAGCCCTCGTCTACGCGTTCTACGGGTACCGCAACAGCCGGCTGGGCCGCGGTGAGGCGATCGAGGGCGACCCCGAGGCCGACCTCCGGTAGGGCGCCGCCGCCTGCCCCTAGCATCGGGGCCCATGAGCGCGACGACGCCGGAGGCGGGACGCCCCGCGAGCACCCCGCCCAGCGACCTCCTCGACCCGGAGAGCCGGCACGACCGCCGGCGCGCCCTGGCCGTCGTCGGGGTGCTGCTCGGCGTCGCCTTCCTCGGCTTCGTCCTGTGGAGGGGCAGCGGCCTCGTCTTCTACGTCGTCATGAGCTGGTTCGTCGCGCTGGCGATGGAGCCGGCCGTCTCCCGGCTCACCCGCTGGATGCCGCGGGCCGCCGCGACGGGCACCGTGATGGTCTCGCTCCTGCTCGCCCTGACCGCCTTCCTCTGGGCCTTCGGCAGCCTCCTCGTCGACCAGCTGACGGCCCTCGTCTCCGCGGTGCCGCAGATGGCGAGCGACGTGCTGGCCCAGGTCAACCGGACCACCGGCTCCTCGTACACCTATGACGACCTGCTCGAGCAGGCCGGGATCTCGCCGTCCGACCTCAGCGGGTACGCGCAGAACGTCGCCTTCGGGGTGCTCGGCTTCCTCTCCGCGGTCCTCGGCGCGTTCTTCGGCATCTTCGTCGTCGCCTTCCTCGTCTTCTACGTCTCCGCCGGGATGCCGCGGCTGCGCACCTGGCTCGCCCGCCGGATGCCGCCGCGCGTGCAGGTGCCGTTCCTCACCGCCTGGGACCTCGCGAAGATCAAGGTCGGCAACTACATCGCCGCCCGCGTCGTCCTCGCGACGCTCAACGCGCTGGCGAGCAGCGTCGCGTTCTTCCTCCTCGACCTCCCGTACTGGCTGCCCCTCGCGCTGTGGACGGGCCTCGTCGCGCAGTTCATCCCGAACATCGGCACCTACGTCTCGATCGCCCTGCCGGTCGTCGTCGGCCTCACCTCCGGGGACCCGTGGCTCGGGCTGTGGGTTCTCGTCTGGGGCATCGCGTACCAGCAGGTGGAGAACCTGACCATCGAGCCGCGCATCTCGGCCCGGGCGGTCGACGTGCACCCGGCGGTGTCCTTCGGCTCGGCGTTGCTCGGGGCCCAGCTCTTCGGGCTGTCCGGCGCGCTGATGGGGGTTCCGCTCGCCGCCACCGTCATGGCGATGCTCGAGATCTACCAGCGCCGCTACGAGATCACCGACGACACCGAGGCCCGGGTGGCCGCGCTCGTCGCTCCGCGGGTCGAGCCCGGGGCCGAGGGCCCCGAGGTGCCGGCGCACGTCGAGGCGCGCGACGGCGCCGACGAGGTGCCCGCCCGCGACGCCTGACGCGGGGGGTTGCGGCGCGACCGACCGGCCGTGTCCATTACTCGCGAGTCACCGCGGGGTGATGGCAGGCTCGGGCGCATGTTCTCGCGGATCGCCGTCGTCAACCGGGGAGAGGCCGCGATGCGGCTCGTGCACGCCGTGCGCGACCTCAACGCCGAGCGCGGGCCGGGGGAGCCGCGCACCGAGGTCGTCGCGCTGCACACCGAGGCCGAGCGCACCGCGATGTTCGTCCGCGAGGCCGACCTCGCCCACGACCTCGGGCCCGCGTCGGCGCGCCCCTACCTCGACCACGCGAAGCTGGCGACAGCACTGCGCGAGACCGGGGCCGACGCGGTGTGGGTCGGCTGGGGCTTCGTCGCCGAGGACCCTGCGTTCGCCGAGCTGTGCCGCGAGCTCGGGGTCACGTTCATCGGGCCGAGCCCGGAGGCGATGCGTCGCCTCGGCGACAAGATCGGCAGCAAGCTCATCGCCGAGGAGGTCGGGGTCCCGGTCGCGCCGTGGAGCCGCGGGGGCGTCGACACCCTCGAGGAGGCCAAGGTCGCGGCGGCCGGCATCGGCTACCCGCTGATGCTCAAGGCGACGGCGGGCGGCGGTGGCCGCGGTATCCGCAAGGTGGCCTCCGACGCCGAGCTCGAGGACGCCTACCAGCGCACGCGGGACGAGGCCGAGCGTGCCTTCGGCTCCGGCGTCGTGTTCCTCGAGAAGCTCGTCACCGGGGCCCGGCACGTCGAGGTGCAGGTCATCGCCGACGGGCAGGGCACGGCCTGGGCCATCGGGGTGCGCGACTGCTCGGTGCAGCGCCGCAACCAGAAGGTCATCGAGGAGTCCGCGTCACCGCTGCTCGACGCCGAGCAGGTCGCCGAGCTCAAGGCGTCGGCCGAGCGGCTGGCCGTGGCCGTGAACTACGCGGGGGCCGGCACCGTCGAGTTCCTCTACCACCCGGGTGAGCGGTTCTTCGCCTTCCTCGAGGTCAACACCCGGCTCCAGGTGGAGCACCCGATCACCGAGGTGGTGACCCGCACCGACCTCGTGCGGCTCCAGATCCACGTCGCGGGAGGCGGCCGGCTCGAGGGGGAGCGGCCGTCGGAGCTCGGGCACGCCGTCGAGGCCCGCCTCAACGCCGAGGACCCCGACCGCGACTTCGCCCCGGCGCCCGGGCGCATCGTCCACCTCGAGCTGCCCGCCGGCCCCGGTATCCGGGTCGACACCGGTGTGGCCGAAGGTGACTCGATCCCCGCGGACTTCGACTCGATGATCGCCAAGATCATCGCCTACGGCCAGGACCGCGAGCAGGCCCTGGCCCGGCTGCGGCGGGCGATGCGCGAGACCGTCGTCGTCATCGAGGGCGGGGCGACGAACAAGTCGTTCATCCTCGACCTCCTGGCCCAGCCGGAGGTCATCGACGGCAGCGCGGACACCGGGTGGATCGACCGGGTGCGGGGCGAGGGCCGGCTCGTGTCCAGCGAGCACTCCGGCGTCGCGCTCGTCGCGGCCGGCATCGAGGCCTACCTCGACGCCGAGGCCATCGAGCGGGCCCGGTTGCTGGAGACCGCGCGTGGTGGTCGGCCGCAGGTGCAGCACGACGTCGGCCGGGCGGTCGACCTGAAGCTGCGCGGCACCGCGTACAAGGTCACCGTGCTGCGCACCGGGCCCTCCCGGTTCCGGGTGACGGTGGCCGAACCGTCCGGGACGGTCCACACCGTCGAGGCCGACCTCGAGCGCGTCGGCCAGCACGCCAGCCGGCTGCGGGTGGGTGACCTCGTGCACCGGCTCGTCACGGCGGCGCACGGGCCGGTGCAGCTCGTCGAGGTCGACGGCGTCACGCACCGGGTGAGCCGTGACGAGGGTGGCGTGCTGCGTTCTCCGGCACCGGCGCTCGTCGTCGCCACCCCTGTGGCGGTCGGCGGCGAGGTGGCCGCCGGGGCCCCCGTCCTCGTCCTCGAGTCGATGAAGATGGAGACGGTCCTGCCCGCGCCGTTCCCGGCCCGGGTCAAGGAGCTGCTCGTCGCCACCGGCAGCCAGGTCGAGACCGGCGCACCGCTCGTCCGCCTCGAGCCGACCGGCGAGGCCGGCGAGGTCGCGACGGAGGCCGCCGCGGCCGCCGACCTCGACCTGCCGGAGATGGGCACCGACGGCGACGCCGCCCGGCGGGCCGCCCGCGGCCGCGCCGACCTGTCGGCGATGCTCCTCGGCTACGACCTCGACCCCGCCCACGAGGGCCGGGCGCTCGAGGGCTACCTCACCGCCCGCGACACGTTGGCCGCCGCCGGCGCCGGTGTGGTCCGCGACGAGATCGACCTGCTCACCGTCTTCGCCGACCTCGCCGAGCTGGCGCGCAACCGGCCGGTCGGTCAGGAGGCGCACGTCGAGAACCGGGTGCACAGCCCCCGCGAGCACTTCCGCACCTTCCTCCAGACCCTCGACCCCGAGCGCGGAGGCCTGCCGGCCGACTTCGTCACCCGGCTCGAGCGCGTCCTGCACCACTACGACGTCGAGGGCGTCGAGCGCACTCCCGAGCTCGAGGGCGCGGTGTTCCGGATCTTCCTCTCGCAGCAGCGGTCCGCCCCCGAGGTGGCGATGGCGACCTCCATCCTCCAGCGGTGGCTCGGCGAGCCGGCACCGGAGGGCGACGCCGCCGCGGCCGCCCGCGACCTGCTCGACCGCCTCGTCACGGCCACGCAGCTCCGGTTCCCGATCGTCGGCGACCTCGCCCGCAGCGTGCGCTTCCGCTGGTTCGACCAGCCGCTCGTCGACGAGGACCGTCGTGCGGTGCTCGGCTCGGTCGGCACCGAGCTCGAGCAGATCGACGCCATGCCCCCGGGGGCGGAGCGCACCGCCCGCATCGACGCCCTGGCCGACATCCCCGAGCGCATCGTGCGCTTCCTCGGCGAGCGGCTGCGCAGCGGCGTCCCGTCGCGGGAGCCGATGCTCGAGGTCCTCGTCAAACGGCACTACCGGGAGTACGAGCTGACCGGGCTCCAGGAGCGCGAGGAGGAGGGCCGGGCCGTCGCCGTGGCCGACTACGTCCTCGACGGGCGGCACAGCCACCTCGTGAGCACCGTGGGCGAGGTCGCCGAGCTCGCTCCCGGCTCGGGGCTGGCGACGCTCCTCGAGCGGCTCGTCGCGGACCGCGCGCCCGACCAGGAGGCGGTCGTCGACCTCTACGTCCACTGGGCCGACCTCCCGGCCGATGCCGACGAGGCCGCCGCCGCGCTCGCCGAACGCGTTGCGGCTTTGCCGTTCTCGCACGCCTGTCGGCGCGTGGCCGTCGGCGTCGTGCCGGACGACTCCCGCGAGGTCGGCTACTTCACCTACCGTGCGCAGCCGGACGGGTCGGTGGAGGAGGACCGTCCGGTGCGCGGCGTGCACCCGATGGTCGGTCGCCGGCTCAACCTCTGGCGGCTGCGCGACTTCGACCTCACCCGGCTCGAGGCGCCGGAGGACGTCCTCCTCATCCATGCCGTCGCGCGCGAGAACCCTCAGGACCAGCGGCTCGTCGCGCTGGCCCAGGTGCGCCAGCTCGTCGTCGTGCGTGACGAGGACGGCCGGGTCACCGCGCTGCCGCACGTCGAGCGAGCGCTCGCGAACTGCCTCGAGGCGGTTCGCCGCGCGCGCACGACCCTCGGCGGCGGCGCACGGCTCGACATGAACCACGTGTGGCTGCACATCTGGCCGCCGGTCGAGGCCGACCTCGACCAGCTGACCGCCCTCCAGGGCAAGGTCGCGCCGATGACCGCCGGCGCGGGCATCGAGGAGGTCCGGGTCGAGGGCTCGATCGCCACCGACCACGGGCACGCCGTGCCGATCTGCGCGAGGTTCAGCTACCAGCCGGGGTCCGGGGTGACCTTCACCGTCGAGCAGCCGCCCACCGAGCGGTTGCGTCCGCTGGACTCCTACGCGGAGAAGGTGGTCCGTGCCCGACGGCGTGGGCTCGTGTACCCGTACGAACTCGTGTCGATGGTGGCGGCGGGCGGTGGCGAGGCGGTCGAGTACGACCTCGACGAGTCCGGCTCGCTCGTGCCGGTCGACCGTCCGTACGGGCAGAACACCGCGGGGATGATCTGCGGCGTGGTCACGACGCCGACCCCGCTGCACCCCGAGGGGGTCACCCGGGTCCTGCTCTGCGGCGACCCGCTCCGGGCCCTCGGTGCGGTCGCCGAGCCGGAGTGCCGACGGGTCATCGCGGCCCTCGACCTCGCCGAGGAGCGCGGGCTGCCGGTCGAGTGGTTCGCCCTCTCCGCCGGTGCCCGCATCTCGATGGACTCCGGTACCGAGAACATGGACTGGGTGGCCAAGGCGCTCAAGCGGATCGTCGAGTTCACCCAGGGCGGCGGCGAGGTCAACGTCGTCGTCGCCGGCATCAACGTCGGGGCGCAGCCGTACTGGAACGCCGAGGCGACGATGCTCATGCACACCAAGGGCATCCTCGTGATGACGCCGGACTCGGCGATGGTCCTCACGGGCAAGCAGTCGCTCGACTTCTCCGGCGGCGTCTCGGCCGAGGACAACTTCGGCATCGGCGGGTACGACCGGGTGATGGGCCCGAACGGTCAGGCGCAGTACTGGGCGAAGGACCTCGCCGACGCGTACGGCATCCTTCTCGCGCACTACGACTCGACGTGGGTCGCCCCCGGTGAGGCGGGTCCGCGGCGAGCGCCGACCGGAGATCCCGTCGACCGCGACGTCACGGTCTTCCCGCACGTGATGGAGGGCAGCGACTTCACCGCGGTGGGCGACATCTTCTCGTCGGCGACGAACCCGGACCGCAAGAAGGCCTTCGACATCCGCACCCTCATGCGGGCCGTCGCCGACCAGGACCACGACACGCTCGAGCGCTGGGCCGGGATGGCGGACGCCGAGACGGCGGTCGTGTTCGACGCGCGCATCGGCGGTATCCCGGTGGCGTTGTTGGGCATCGAGTCGCGGTCCGTTCCGCGTCGCGGCTTCCCGCCCACCGACGGTCCCGACACCTACACCGCGGGCACGCTCTTCCCGCGGTCGTCGAAGAAGGCGGCAAGGGCCATCAACGCCGCATCGGGGAACCGTCCGCTCGTAGTCCTGGCCAACCTCTCGGGATTCGACGGGTCGCCCGAGTCGATGCGTGGGCTGCAGCTCGAGTACGGAGCCGAGATCGGCCGGGCCATCGTCAACTTCGAGGGCCCGATCGTCTTCGTCGTCGTGTCCCGTTACCACGGAGGCGCGTTCGTCGTGTTCTCCAAGGCGCTCAACCCTCGGATGACCGTTCTCGCGGTGGAGGGGTCGTACGCCTCGGTCATCGGTGGTGCGCCGGCGGCGGCCGTCGTGTTCGCCCGCGACGTCGACGCCCGGACCGCCGCCGACCCGCGGGTGGCCGACCTCGAGGCCCGGGTGCGCGAGGCATCCGCGGCCGACCGGCCGCTGCTGGCCACCGAGCTGGCGTCGGTACGGCAGGCGGTGCGTTCGGAGATGCTCGGGCAGGTCGCCTCGGAGTTCGACCGCGTCCACGACATCCACCGGGCCGTCGAGGTCGGGTCGGTCGACGCGGTCATCGCGCCGCAGGAGCTGCGTCCCCGGATCGTCGCGGCGCTCGAGGCGGAGCTGGCGCCGGGGGAGGTCCCGGCGGTCTGACTGCCCTTCGCTCGGTCCGGCGTTCGACACGAATCAGGTTCTGCTGAGGGCGAACTGTCGCCCAGGGGTCTTGTGGTTCGAACGTGAGTTCGGTACGATGAGGCATGGACAGGGGGAGCGTCTCGAGCCGCATCGCGGGCCTTCGTGCGGAGGTCTCGGCGCTGGGTCGTGAGCTGGCCGAGGGCGGGTCGGGGCTGTCGCCGGAGGACTCGTTCGCGCTCGCCGGGGAGGCTCAGCACCTGGCCAACTCCGCTGACGGGCTGGT
>NZ_DAOLAC010000033.1:0-48011 GCF_035325325.1 Phycicoccus sp.
CACTGCATCGCAGGACCACCGCTCATCGCATCATGACCTGCGTCTTACCGCCGCGTGTCGACCTACTTCGAAGCCGCCTCTTGGTCTGACGACAGAGGTTCGACCCGGCTGCCCCTAGCGCGGACGGCGACAACGACCGCGCCCCCAAGACACAGCGCACCAGTCAGGCCAGAGAGCACGCTCAAGAAGATGACCTCACCGTATGCGCCTGCGCAGGAGGGGTCGGGTAGTGGGCTGGGTCTGTCCACTAGAGCGGGTCCGCAGTCGATGAAGGCCGCGTTGGGCTCGACGCCAGTGAGCGGAACAGCGGCGAAGAACCAACTCATCGAGAAGGCCAAGGCCGCGAAGGCGGCGAGGAGGAGCGAAAGAAAGAGCGGGCGGCTACGCGCGAAGGACTCTCTGTTCGCCATCGACTGGTCCGTCACGGTCGTCACGATTGGGATCGTAGGGCCGACCACGTCCAAGAGGTCGGTGCTGCCGCGGAAGAAGGCCCGCATGGCTGACCTGATCGTGGCGCACGTCTGTAAAGCAGGGCGAGCCCAGAATCGAAGTGCGTCATTGGGCCGCCATAGGGCGTGCCGCCGGGCTGTCCGGTCGATGGGGCCGGCAGCAAGGACCCTGATGACGTCAGAGTCCGACTGCTGCTCCTGGATTCTGGGCCAGCGGAGTCGCCGTGCTGTCACGTCCGGCGCTACTCAGCCGCTGAGAGCGCTGTAGTCGTTCGGTCCCGGAGGCGTCGACCGGGAGACAGCGGAGGGGCCCGGCCTTGGCGGCCGGATGCATCGACTCGATGGCATTGCGCTGACGGAGTCTCAGGACTGTTCGGTCAACCACACCGACGGCGCGGGCGATGTCGGTGTCGGACGATCCCCTCAAGGCAAGCACACGGATGGCCGCGAGCCGCTCGTCCGGGGTCAGGAGCGCGGCGGTCTCACATGTCACGCCGGCGGTGCCCGCAGCGACAGCCCGGTCGACGGCGACTTGGTCGACTTCGCGGGGGCCTGCCGCGGCCGTTGCTGGGACTGCGCGTGGGTCGTCGATGGTGTCGTCGTCCCACGCGAGCGGAGGTAGGTATCCGCGCGCTCGGGCACGGTCGCGGCACACTTGTGATGGGCCGGGCGTCATGCTGAGGCGGTCGTAGACGTCGCGGGTCCGTCTCCAACCGGTCGCGGCCACCCACTCGCGGTCAGGGCGTGTGATCAGGTTCGAGGCGGGGACACCAGCGGCTTCGAGGTCTGACTTGCGCCACCCGATGGCCATCAATGCCTGGATGCGCCGAATGGTGCCGATGCTGGGGACGTTGCCACTTTCTTGCTCGAAGACATCGGCGAAGCGCAGAGCGGCGACGCGGCGCGCCGTTGTTCGCCGGACGAAGCGCTGCTCGCCCGCCACCAGGCGGCCGACAGAGGTGTCGCTGAGTCCAGACGCGCGCGCGATCGTCCGGAGTGACACGTGGGCGTCCACCAGCGTCTGCAGCCGGACGCGGGTGTCCTCGGCAGGGACGTACCGTCGGTGGCCCTGGGCGCGTTCGCGCTCGTAGTTGACCCGCCACGCCTTGTTGTAGGCCATTGTCTGCCCCTGGTGCTCGCGCGACCTCGCCGTCGTGGACCAATGCGGGGGGCGAACAAGCGATGGACACCGCGGTGCGCGCTGGTCGAAGTGAGCGACGCGGGCGACGCGGCCGGGCAGTGACTGAGCCGCGAATAGGTTGCGCAGCCCACCGCGGCTACGAGCAGAGGAGCCGCTATCAGCGTTCGTCCGGGCGCCGGAGCCGGCCTGCTACGCGCCGCCGCGAAGTGAAGGACGGCCAGCGGCTTGGCGCGAGTCAGTGGGGCATAGGAACCGCCGCGAGACGAGCTCGGTGTGCCGGCCGGGAGAGGGCGTGCGCTCGCTCGTGGGCTTCGAATGATCTCGAGCGGCGGAGAAGGAAGCGTGCGAGGGCGTCGCCGAGCCCGGCCTCGCGTACCGCGGTGTCGCCGATCGTGACCAGAGCCCGCGCCCACGCGCGTTCCCATCTACCCGTCAGGTAGGTCAGTGCGCACACCGTCACGATGACGACCGCCACCCCGACTTGGCCGGCCATGGCTGCCTGGACGCCAGCGATCGTGGCGACGACGAAGCGACCCTTCCACGCGAGCGACAGCAGCGGTGACCGGCGGAAGGGCGCGGTCAGGGCGGACAGGATGCCGCGGGCGATCTGCCAGGGGAGCGTGCAGAGATCGAGGGCGAGGTCGGCCCGGACCGCGCCGCTGACAACAGCCGCGGCGCCGTGCGTCAGGACAGCGGCGGCCTGGTCCACCGGGAGTCTCCCGTCGCGTACTGCTCGGATGTAGCCGCCGGTGACGACCACGGTCCGTCGACCGACGCCGTAGGCAGCGACGGCCGCCCAGGACTCTCGGACGCGGAGCTCGAGCGTCGCCAATGGCACCCCGTGCTGGCAGGCGAACCCGACGGCCGGGGCCAGCGCGTCGACTTCCAAAGCCGCCAACGACCGCGCCTGCCCCACGACCCTCACCACCGGACCCTCCGCCACTTTCGAGAGCACTGCGACGGCCAGGACCACGAGCGCAACAAACGCGACCAGCCCGACCAGCGGCGGGAGAAGGGCTCCGAGCATGACCGTGACCAGCCCGCTGAACGTAACTGCCGGCCCGTAGGCGAGCACCTTCCTCGACGTCGTTCTCATCTCGACCACCTCTCAGGAGTGGCTGACCTGCTGGTGCAGAAGTCTCAACCGCCAAACCCGCTGACCATCACGCGCTGGTCGGCGGCCTTCGGCCATCGAGAAGCAGTGTCATCCCCACCCATGACATCCCAGGCCGGTTGTCCACAGGCCCCCAGAGTGTCCTGTCGCGGCCGCCGGCGTGCTGCGTGGATGGGGAGGCAACCCCTTTCGATCCGCACGAGGAGCCCGACGACCATGAGCACCGATACCCGACCCACCCGCGACGACGCCCGCTCGATCCTGGCCCACACGGCCGCCCTGCTGGCGCACGCGTCTGACCTGACATGGTCCGAGGTCCGGACCGACCCGAGCCCGCAGAAGCGTTTCCTCGGGCTCGGGCTCGACCTCGCCGCGTGTGAGGCCGCCCGACTGCTTCCTTCCGGCCTCGACGTCGACGTCCCCGGCGCCGATGCTCTCGCGACCAACGTCCAGGAGCTGGTGCGCGCGGCCGAGGGCTGTCTGCGGCTGCTGCCGATCGAGCAGTTCCCGCCCGGGACGTCGCAGCTGGTCGTCGACATCTGCGACCTGATCCGGGAGAGCGCCCCGTGAGCGACATCGACCGACGCAGCGTCGGCGAGCTGCTCCTGGAGGCCGACTCGACAGCACGGACCATCCTGGTCGACGTCGCAGAGATGGACGCGGCGACGATGCTGCGTACCTGGGGCGAGGTGGTCCAGGCGGCCTCCGAGCTGTGGCAGGCCCTACCCGCTTCCGGGCCGGTGGGAGACGAGGCCCTAGCACGTCCGGACGCCTCCGACCTGACGATCCTGCGACTGGATTCGATGAGCCGGGCGCAGCACCGCAGCGGCGCCCGGGGCTGGCCGGGTGACGGGCCTGCCGACGACCGCCATCTACGGATCGCCGAGTCCTTCGCCCGCGCAGAAGAGCTGGTCGAGCGGTACGCCAGCCGCAAGCACCCTCCGGTGACCGCTCGCGCGCTCGCCGACCGCGACGCCGCACGAGTGCGGATCATGCACACCCTGTACGTCGGCGCTCACGGCGTCGCGGTCGCCCTCGCCGCGCACGTGCGGGCGCTGGCGAAGGTGCACGCCGCCCGACGCGCGATCCCTGCAGGGGAGTCGCTGAGGCAGGCCCGGACGGCGTACAAGCGGATCGCCGCGTTCGAGCGGGTGGCCGGAGCCTACGTTGCGCAGACCTACCCCGGCGCCCTGGCCGGTGAGCACCGGGCGCCACCGATCGCCAACCGTCTGGCCGACGCCCTCGCCCGCTGGGACGTCGCCGCCCACCGCTCCCTGGTGAACACCCCCCGCACGTCCGAGCTCATGCTCACCGCACGCACTCAGGCGGTCATCCTCAGCGGCAGCGACGCCCTGCTCCACGCGGCCAGCCAGACCGGGCACATCGACACCGCGCAGCACCGGCGCCGCCTCGAGACCGCGATCGCCACCACCCAGGACCGGTGGGAGACCCTCGCCGCGACCCTGGCCACGCTCGCCCCGCCGCTGGAACGCCGAGCCGACCGAGCCCTGACCGCCGCCAGCCTCGAGGTGCGGGCCGCGCTGCGGGAGATCCTCGTCGACGGAACCCGCGCCGCCGCCGCGGACGTGGTCGGGCAACGGACCGACCTGAGCCGGCTGGGCGACCTCGTCGGCCAAGCCCTCGCGGCCAACCTCGAGCTGGCGCACGTCACCCGCGACGCGATGAACGACGAACGCCTCACCGGAGGCGCCCGAGGCATCCACGACATCGCCACCGCCGCGCACAAGGCGTCCCTCGACCCACGAATCCTCGACCACAGTCCCGTCAGCGTCGGCATCACCCCCCAGGACCTCTTGGCCAACCGCTCACTACCCCTCCTGCCGGTCGTCCGGGCCGAGCTCTGTAAGGCCGCCGACGTCGTGACGGACGCGGCCGCCGCCGCCATGAGCGCCGGCGCGGCGCTCACCGGTCGGGTGGTATCGCAGACCCCGGCGACCGACCAGCCGAAGAGCCTCGGACGTGAAGCCGCGGAGCGCGCGTTCGCAGTGGGGACCGCGCGGGGACCAGCCGGTCCGCGCTGCGAACGCTGATCTGTCCGCTGGCGCTTTGGTCAAGGGCGTTCCGAACGTGAGGGACATCGAGTCCTATCACTGCCGACTCTCGGTAGACCGGCTCGGCTCAGTCACCCCAGATCGCGGTGCCGACCTTCGCCGCGGCCTCGACCCGCATGGTGTCCATGACGTGCTGGTACCGGGTGAGCAGCACGGCCTGGCTCCAGCCCATCAGGCTCATCACCACCCGGCCGTCGACGCCCTGGGCGAGCAGGATGGTGGCGGCGGTGTGTCTGGCGTCGTGCAACCTGGCTTCGCGGATCTCCGCACGAGCCAGCAGCCGCTTCCAGACCCGGTGGTCGTTCCGTGGGTCGGCAGGCCCACCACCCGGGCGAGGGAAGACCAGGTCGTGATCCTCCCAGGCGGAGCCGACCGCCAGACGCTCGGCGGCTTGGGCACGTCGGTGATCGAGGAGCTGCGGGACCATCTGCGGTGGAAGAGCGAGGACCCGCCGCCCCGCGCCGCTCTTGGTGTCGTCAAACCTCAAGCCGCCGGAGTGACGCTGCGGGCACTCGGCGGGAGGGTGTCGAGGCTCGCTCTCGACGCACCCGTGCTCCCACGGGTGGCGCTGCAGCTGACGGCGGACCGCCAGCGTCCCGTTCTCCAGGTCGATGTCCGACCACTGGAGAGCCAACGCCTCACCCTGGCGTAGCCCCAACGCCAGCGCGACCGCCCATCGCGCTGCGTTGCGCTCGCCGGCGGCGATGCTCAGCAGCCGGTGCACCTCGGCCACGCTGAGCGGCTCGACCTCCACGTGTGCGACCCGAGGCACGGTGGCGTAGCGGCACGGGTTGGTGCTGACGAGCCCGCGGCGGACGGCGACGGTGAAGGCGGAGCGCAGCGTGCGGTGCAGATTGCCGGCTGTCGTCGGGCTGACCGTGGTCGCGACGTGGTGCAGGAGGTCGTCGATGTGGCGGACGGTGACCTCGTGGAGCTTGACCGAGCGCAGCTGTTGGCAGTGGGTGCGGATCAGGGCGTCGTAGGTCGTGAACGTGCGAGGCTTCCGGCTGCGCTTGACGAGCACGAGCCACTCGTCGAGCCACTCACCGAGGGTCTGCCGCCGGGGGGGCCCCTCGCGGGGGGTCGGCCGGCGGTGGGCGGCGGCGAGACCCGCCGAGCTCGCCCGCTCCCGCTCGAGGTCGGCGACCCGCTCGGAGACGACGGCCCGCGTCCGACCCCGCACGTGCCGGCGGACCGGTTTGCCCTTCTCGTCGCGGCCCATCGACACCCACCCGTGCCAGATCCCCGAGGAGTCCCGGTAGACCGACGACCGGCCGTTGGCCGACCGGGTCCGGCTCACGACGCCGCTCCACCTGCCGTGTAGCACCGTAAGTCGTCGGGCCGGAAGCGCGTGCGAGTCCCGATCTTCACGCATCGCAGGCGGGGGTCGGTCCGCAACAGGCGGTACATCGTGGCGCGGGAGACTCCGAGCCAGTCGGCTGCCTCATCGACGTCGAGCAGGTGGTCATCACCCGACGGCGAGGTCAGTGCGGCCAGCACCTGCAGGTCGCTGCGGATGGCCGTCTCGTGCTCGGCGATCGACTCCAGCCGCGCCTCGATGCGCTCGGCGATCGAGCGAATCTCGGTGGGCGTCATCTCCGTCACGGCCACCAACGCGCAGCGAGGCGTGCGGGTGGTCAGATCGGGCGGAGTCTGAGACACCCTGACCCGCGGTGACACACCCTGCGACGGATACGGCCGGACAGTCTCACACCGTCTCATCGCGGTGCGCAACTGCACCGGAAACTGCACCACTCGCACCCGAAAATCACTCATCAGAACTCTCGATTCTTCGTCGAGAGCCTGCCTGACCTGGGGTGTCGCAGAGTGGGCCCCGTGGGATTCGAACCCACAACCTACGGATTAAAAGTCCGCAGCTCTGCCAATTGAGCTAGAGGCCCGTGCGCGGGCCGACCGCGGTCCGCCCACGACGCCCGAGGGTACCGGCAGCCTGTCGCCGGGCGGCGGCCACGCACCCCACCCCACCGGGCGGGCGCCGGGCGGGGGTGCCGACTAGCCGCTCGCGGCGAGCGACCCGATCCGCTGGCCCAGCCGGACGATGTCGCCGAGCGCGAGCGGCTCGACGGCACCGACCTGCGGCGCGCAGACGAGGACGACCGTCGAGCCGAACTCGAAGTGCCCCAGCTCGTCACCAGCCGAGAGCTCGACCGGCGGGTCGTAGGTGCGCCGCTGCACCTCGCGACGGCGGGCGTTCGTGTGCAGCGCGTCGTCGAAGGCGAGCCGGGTCATCCCGACCATCGTGGCGCCGACCGCGACGAGCGCGAACCGCCCACCGCCATCCGCCTCGAGCTCGACGACGATGCGCTCGTTGACCGCGAAGAGGTCGGCGACATGGGTGACCGCGGCGACGTTGACCGGCCAGAGCTCACCCGGCACGTAGGTGGCCGCGACGACCCGGCCGGTGAGCGGCGCGTGGATGCGGTGGTAGTCGCTCGGCGACAGGTAGAGCGTCGCGTACGTGCCGCCGTCGAAGGCGTCGGCGAGCGTGCGGCTGCCGAGGAGCGCGGCGAGCGAGTAGTTCCGGCCCTTGGCCTGGAGCAGGGTGTCGTCGGCGACGGGGCCGTAGGCGCCGACCGTGGCGTCGACGGGGGAGACCAGCGCGTCGGGGGTGACCGGCCGAAGCCCCGGCCGCAGCCGGCGGGTGAAGAAGGCGTTGAGGGTGGGGTACTGCTCGAGGGGGAGGGCCGCCTCTTCGGGGCGCGCCCCGAAGACCCGGCTGTAGCCCCGGTGCACGCGAGCGCGCCAGCGGACCGGGACGGTGCGGGAGGCCAGCCAGCCGGCGCCGTGGCTCAACGCGTGCTTCGGCAGGACCGAGAGCAGGAGGATGAGGAGTCGTCCGGCCACGACGCGACCCTAACAACGCCGGGCGCCGCCGGCCGTCGTCGCGCCCGCGCGCGTGAGGGCGCCCCGGAACGGGTACGGGACGAGGGTCCGTCCACCGTCCGGAGGATCCGCGTTGACCCCACCGCCCCCGTCCGTCCCGTCGCACCCGAGCCGAGGGTCCCGTGTCCTCGGCGCCTGACCCGAGCCCGGGCGCCGTCTGGCGGGCCGACGAGTGGGCCGTGCCGGGCGTCGAGGCCGTCTCCGGCGACGTCGTCGGGGCCCTCGAGGCGGCCCGGCTGCTGGCCGACGTGGCCCGGGGGCTGGCCGAGGACCCGTGGGCCTACCTGGCGACGCTGGCCACCCTCGGCGCCGGTGACCTCACCGCGGCGCGCGCGGCGGAGCCCCACCTCGACGCCGTGGCGATCCTCGCCCAGGCCGGCGACCCCGACCTCGGCCGCATCGGCGCCGGCCCGGCCAGCACCTTCGGGGTCTACGCGGCCCGGGCCCCCGGGGCCACGCTCCGGGTGGAGGAGTCGACCGACGGCCCACGGGTCAGCGGGACCAAGGCCTGGTGCTCGCTGCCCGGCACCGTGAGCCACGCCCTGGTCACCGTCGACGAGGGCGACCGGCCCGGCCTCTACGCGGTCCCGCTCGACCACGCCGGGGTGGACGCACAGGTCGCCGGCTGGGCATCCCTCGGGCTCCGCGCGGTGAGCACCGGCCCGGTCACGTTCACCGACGTCCCCGCCGTGCCCGTCGGCGAGGGCAGCTGGTACCTCGAGCGACCGGGGTTCGCCTGGAGCGGGATCGGGGTCGCGGCCGTCTGGTTCGGCGGCGCGGCGGCGGTGGCCGGGCGGCTGCTCGACGCCGCCGCCCGGCGCACGCCGGACCAGGTGGCGCTGGTCCACCTCGGCACCGTCGACACTGTGCTCCACGCGGCGCTGCTCTCGCTGCGGGAGGCCGCCCGGGCGATCGCCGCCGGGGAGGCCGCCGGCGCCGCCGGGTCGCTCGTCGCCGCCCGCACCCGCGCGGTCGTGGCCGACGCCTGCGACGTCGTCCTGCGCGAGGTCGGGCACGGCCTCGGCCCGGCCCCCCTCACCCACGACGAGGAGCACGCCCGCAGGGTCGCCGACCTCACCGTCTACCTGCGCCAGCACCACGCCCTGCGCGACCGGGCCGCCCTCGGGGGGCTGCTGCTCGCCGAGGAGGCCGGGAGGTGACGGTCGGCGCCCGACCGGCCTTCCGGCACACCGACGCCGGCACCCCGGAGCCCGTCTGGCTGCTCGACGAGCGGTGGGCGGGGTCGGCGGTGACCGACGTCGGCCGGCTCCGGGACGACTTCGACGAGCTGCTCGTCCTCGCCGCGCACCCCGACGACGAGTCGCTCGGCGTCGGGGGCCTCGTCGCGCTCGCCGGCCGGCACGGGCTCCCGGTCCGCGTCGTCGTCGCGACCGACGGCGAGGCCTCGCACCCGGAAGCGACCGCGTGGACCCCGGAGCTGCTGGGGCGGGTCCGTCGGTCCGAGGTGGAGGCCGCGGTCAACCGCCTGGTGGCCGGTGCGGTGGTCGAGCACCTCGGGATGCCGGACGGTGGGCTCGACGCGCTCGAGGAGGCCCTGGCCGACGCCGTCGCCGAGCGGGCCGGGCCGCGCACGCTGCTCCTCGCCCCCTGGCTCGACGACGGCCACCCGGACCACGACGCCGCCGGGCGGGCCGCGCTCGAGGCCGGCCGGCGCAGCGGGGCAGCGGTGGCCCACTACCCGCTGTGGCTCTGGCACTGGGGCACCCCCGACGACCTGGACTGGTCGCGGGTGCACGTCGTCGAGCTGGACCGCGCGGCCCTCGACGCGCGCGAGGCCGCCTTCGCCGCCCACCGCTCCCAGACGACGCCGATCGGCCCCGGGGCCGGGGACGAGCCCGTCGTGACCGGCCCGGTGCTGCGCCGCGCCCGACGGCTCGCCGAGGTCGTGCTCGCCGAGCCGGGGACCCTCCCGATCCGGCCCTCCACCACCGAGGACGACGCCGCCGGGACCTTCGACGCGATGTACGACGGCGACGAGGACCCCTGGCGGATGGTCGGGTCCTTCTACGAGGAGCGCAAGCGAGCCCTCGCCGTCGCGGCCCTCGGCCGGCGGAGGTACCGGTCGGCCCTCGAGATCGGTTGCGCGACAGGCATCCTCACCCGCGACCTCGCCGCCCGCGCGGATCACGTCACGGCCCTCGACGTCAGCGCGGAGGCGCTGGAGGTGGCCCGCCGCGACGGGCCACCCGCGGTCACGTGGGTGCTCGGTGGCGTGCCGGCCGACGTCCCCGTGGGACGGTTCGACCTCGTCGTGCTCTCCGAGGTGGGCTACTTCCTCACGCCGCTGCACCTGCTCGAGACCCTGCGGCTGGTCCGCGCCCGGCTCGCGCCCGGGGGCGAGGTGGTCCTCGTCCACTGGCGCCACCCGACGGACGGCATCCCCCTCGACGGACCCGCGGTCCACGACCAGGCCCGGTCCGCGCTCGGCGACCTGCCGCTGCGCTCGCGCTACGAGGACGCCGACCTCCTCCTGGACGTCCTCGGCGGCCCGGTCTCGCTCGCCGCCGAGGAGGGGCGGCGGTGAGCCGGGTCGCCGAGGTCCTCGTCGTCGTCCCCGCCCGGGACGAGGAGGCGGTGCTCGGGGCGTGTCTCGAGTCGGTGGGTCGCGCCGGGCGCCGACTGGCGCAGGAGCGGCCGGACGTGCGGCTCGAGGTGGTCGTCGTGCTCGACGCCTGCCTCGACGGTTCCGCCGCGGTCGCCGGCCGGTACCCGGTGACCGTCCTCGGTTGTGCCGCGGGGCGCGTCGGCGCCGCCCGTCGACGCGGCGTCGAGTTCGGCCTCGGTCGCGCGCTCGGGCGGGAGGTGCCCGCGTCGGCGGTGTGGGTGGCCAACACCGACGCCGACTCCGAGGTGCCCGACCACTGGCTCATCGCGCAGCTCCTCCTCGCGGAGGCCGGACACGACCTCGTCGTGGGCAGCGTCGAGCCCGCCGACGGCCTCGAACCGGCCGTGCTCGCCGCGTGGCACGCGCGGCACCAGCTGCGCGAGGGTCACCGGCACGTGCACGGGGCCAACCTCGGCGTGCGGGCCGACGCGTACCTGGCGGCCGGTGGGTTCCCGGACCTGCCGATCCACGAGGACGTGGCCCTCGTCGAGCGGGTCCGGGCCACCGGCCGCCCCTGGGTCGCCACCGACCGGGCGCGGGTGCGCGCCTCGGCCCGCCGCGTCGGGCGGGCCGAGGGCGGGTTCGCGAGCTACCTCGCCGCGCTCACCACACCACCGGGGCTGCCCGGCGAGCGCGCCGGCTGACCACGCCGCGCTCGCCGGCCGACCCCCTGTCGCCGGGGTTTCAGGCGTCCTCCTTGCGGAAGGTCGCCGTGCCCCACCACATCGCGACGACGAAGAGGCCGACGGCCCACAGCGTGCCGTAGAGGACCTTGTCGTTGCCGAAGTCGCCGAGGAAGGTCGAGCGCACCCCGTCGGTGATCCACTTGACCGGCATGAAGTCGCTGACGTTCTGCAGCCACTTCTTGCCGAGGGTCATCGGCAGGAGGATGCCCGAGAGGAGCAGCACGGGCATCATCACGACGTTGATGACCGGCGCCATGACGTCCTCGCTCTTCGTCGTCAGCGCGAGGGCGTTCGAGGCCGCGGCGCACGCGCCACCCATGAACAGGGTGATGACGACGCCCATCAGCGCTCCCCGACCGGGTGCGTCCATCCCGAGGACGTAGCCGAGGCCGATGAGCACGGCGGCCTGGACGAGCAGCTGGAGGAGGTCGCGCCAGAGCCGGCCCATGAGGAGGGCGGTGCGGTTGGCCGGGGTGACCCGCTCGGCCTCGACGACGCCGTCGCGCCACTCGGAGATGAGCCCGAAGCCGGCGAAGAACGCCCCGAAGAGGCTCAGCTGCACCAGCATCCCGGGCACGAAGAAGGTCCAGCTGTTCTCGTAGCCGAACTGCTTCGCGATCGGCTCGAGGAGGGGCCCGAAGAGGAAGAGGTAGAGGACCGGCTGCATCAGCCCGATGAGGACCCACGCGGGGTTGCGCAGGTTCATCCGGAGCTGCCGGCGGAAGACGATGAAGGACTCGCGGAGGAAGGTCATGCCTGGGCTCCTGACGGGACGGGCTCGGAGGGGTCGGCGTCGTCGGTGAGCTCCGGCCGCTCGGTGGCGGCCTCGGCGTCGCGCAGCGAGCGGCCGGTGAGGCTGAGGAAGACGTCGTCGAGGGTGGGTCGCTTGACCTCGAAGGTGGCGAGGTCGACGCCCGCGGTGGTCAGGTCGCGCAGCAGCCCCGGCACGGCCTGGGCGGCCCGCGGCACCCGGCCACGTGCGTGCCGGCCGTCGATCTCCACCGACCCCGCGATCGCCTCGAGCCGCGCCGCGGCCTCGCCGACCTGCGCGTGGTCGGCGACCTCGAGGTCGACGAGGTCACCCGCGACCTGGGCCTTGAGGTTGTCGCTCGTGTCGGCGGCGACGATGCGCCCGTGGTCGATGACGATGATCCGGTCGGAGAGGGTGTCGGCCTCGTCGAGGTAGTGGGTCGTGAGGAACACCGTCGCCCCGCGCTCGCTGCGCAGCCCGCCGATGTGGCCCCAGAGGTTGGCCCGGGCCTGCGGGTCGAGGCCGGTGGTCGGCTCGTCGAGGAAGACGAGGGTGGGGTCGTGGATGAGCCCCATCGCGATGTCGAGCCGCCGGCGCTGCCCCCCGGACATCGACTTCGGCTGCCGGGTCCACAGGCCGGGCAGGTCGAGCTGCTCGAAGAGCTCGTGGCCGCGGCGGCGTGCGTCGGCACCGGACATCCCGTAGAGCATCCCGTGGTCGACGATCTCGTCGCCGGCGCGGGCGAAGCTGCCGGTGGAGCCGCTCTGCGAGACGTAACCGATGCTGCGGCGGACCTTCGCCGACTCGCGGACGACGTCGTACCCGGCGACGGTGGCGGTGCCGGCGGTGGGGCGCAACAGCGTGACGAGCATCCGCAGCGTCGTCGTCTTCCCGGCGCCGTTGGGGCCGAGGAAGCCGACGACCTCGCCCTCGGCGACGTCGAGGTCGACGCCGTCGACGGCGCGGACCTCCTTCTTCTGGCGGCCTTCGCGGGTGGCGAAGGTCTGCACGAGCCCCCGTGCGTGGATCATCATCGTCCTCCAAGGTGGTCAAACTTGAACATCGGTAGTGTTCAACATTGAAGAGAGGCCGTCAAGCGCATACTCCGGCACCTCCGGACAGGATGGACCGGGCCACCGACAGGAACTCATCGGTGCGCGGGCCGCCGGGCCGGCAGCCGCCGGGACCCGGCTCGGGTCAGTCGCGGCCGAGGAGCTCGACGTAGCGGGCGCGGTCGCGGGCCATCTGCCAGCCGGGGTCGTCCGCGCTGGGGGCCCAGCTGGGCGGGTCGCCGGCGAAGTCGAGGTCGCCGGCGCGCACCCGCGCGACGAGGTCGACGAGCCACTCGCGCTCGGTGGCGGCCAGGCCCATCCACAGGTCGGCCATCGCGCGGACGTGCGGCGGCGAGCCCTCCATCCCGCCGTGGGTGGCGACCTGCCGGCGGACCCCGGCGTCGAGGTGCGCGAGCCGCGTGGTCAGCGACGCCAGCGCCTCCTCGCGGGGCATCAGCGCCATGAGGGCGAGCGCCGTGTGGAAGGCGAGGGGCGAGAGGAGGTCGACCGTCTCGGCGGCGTCGCTCCACATCCCCCGGAAGGCCTCGCGGCCGGGCGGCGTCGTCGTGTAGACCGCCACCTCGCGGCTGCCGTCCTGCACGTCGTGCCGCTCGAGCTCACCGCGCCGGGTCAGGGTGGCCAGGCCGGAGTAGATCGAGCCCGGGTTCACGTGCGCCCACTCCTCGACGTTCCACGACAGGAGCTCGCGACGGATCTGGTAGCCGTTGACCGGCTCGAAGATCATCACCGAGCCGAGGAGGAGGAGTCTCGTCTCGGTGGCCGCCATGGGGCGCAGTGTAGGGACGCGGGCGTGGCGACGGGCGAGGGCGGGAGGGCCCGGCGGTTCAGGCGCAGTCGAGGCAGATGCTCGTGCCGGGCTTGGACTCCTGCGACCGGTGGACCAGCAGGAAGCAGCTGATGCACGAGAACTCGTCGGCCTGGCGGGGCACGACGCGGACCTCGAGCGAGAGGTCGGAGAGGTCGGCGCCGGGCAGGGTGTGCCCGTCGACGGCCTCGGTGTCCTCCTCGAGCAGGTCGGTCGCGGTGCGCGACCGCGCGCTGTCGAGCTCGATGATGTTGTCGGCCTTCTCCTCCTCGCCGTCGCGGACTCGAGGAGCGTCGTAGTCGGTGGCCATGGGGTGCACCTTTCGGTCGTCGAGCCGGCGGGGTCCGGGCTGGGCCGGGACGCCGAGTATGTCGAGGTCAGGGGGTCTGTGTCAAAGGTTTGTGGAAACTTCGACGAAGGTCTCTCAGCCGCTCAACGGCGGGGCGGTCCGTGGTGTTCCCGTGGGGCGTCCCGCGGCCCGCCTTGTTCCCGGCCGAGACCGCGCGCGAGGGCGACGAGGACCGCCGCGACGATGCCCGTGGCCGGGACCCAGGCCCAGTGCACGTGCGGCGCGTCGGCGCGAGCAGCGTGCGACCCGGCCCGCTCGCGGCGGAAGCGACGGGCGCGCACGGCCGGAGCCTCCGGGGTGGGGGTGGGGTCGGTGAGCGCCTCCTGGGCCGACTCGGCGCGCGCCGCCGTGCCGACGACCTCGGCGGCGACCCGTCCCGCCTCGCCGAGCTCGGACTCGGGCAGCCCGAGCCGCTCGCCCAGCTCGCGGGCGCTCACCGGACGGGCCTCGGGCCGCTTCTCGAGGCACTGCTCGACGAGGGTGCGCAGCGTGCCGGTGACGTGGTCGGGCAGTGGCGGCGGAGGGTCGTTGACCTGGGCCAGCGCCGTGGCGACCGGGGTGTTCCTGTCGAACGGCCTTCTGCCGGTGAGCATCTCGTGGGCGACGATCCCGAGGGCGTAGAGGTCGCTCGCTCCCGTCGCCGGCTCCCCGAGGGCCTGCTCGGGGGAGAGGTAGTGCGGCGTCCCGACGATCTCGCCGGTCTGGGTGTGGGCGCTGCCGTCGACGGCCCGCGCGATGCCGAAGTCGGTGAGCTTCACGACGCCGTCGGGCGTCAGGAGGATGTTCGCGGGCTTGACGTCGCGGTGCACGACCCCCGCCTCGTGCGCCGCGCCGAGGGCGAGGGCGGCCTGGGCGACGATGCCCCGCACCTGCTCCGTGGGCAGCGGCCCCTCGCGACGGACGACCTCGGAGAGCGGCTCGCCCTCGACGAGCTCCATCACGAGGAAGGCGAGGGTGTCCTCCTCGCCGTAGTCGTAGAGCGAGGCGATGTTCGGGTGGCTGAGCGCCGCCGTGTAGAGGGCCTCGTCGCGGAAGCGCCGGACGAAGACCGGCTCGGCGTCGGTGCTGGGCCGCAGGACCTTGACGGCGACCGTGCGGTCGAGGACCGTGTCGTCGGCCCGCCAGACGTCACCCATGCCTCCGGAGGCGATCCGGGAGATGAGTCGGTAGCGCTCCCCGAGGCAGTAGTCGGGCTGGAGCCGGTTCACCGGAGAGGGCCTGGTCGCACGTCGTGGAGCGTACCCGCCGGGGACGCCTCCAAACGTCCTGACGTGCGAGGTCGAGGGCCCGTCACCCCGGTCGCCGAGCCCCGGCCGCCGACCTCAGTGCCGGCTGCGAGCCTCCTCGGAGGGCAGCGGCTCGAGGTCGACGCCACCGGTGCGGGTGGCCGCGGCCAGAGGCGCCCCGGCCCGAGGCGGCTCGGCCGTGGAGGCCCGGCGCAGCCGCCGGCCCTCGCGCACTCGTTCGTCGAGCTTGTCCCTGGCCTTCTGCGACCCGGAGGTGTCACGCGGGGGCAACTGGAGCGTGCGCTCGGCCTTGATGCCCGCCTCGAGCTCGCGGACCCGCTCGAGCTCGGCGTCGACCTCGGCCCCGAACAGCAGCGCGAGGTTGGTGATCCACAGCCACAGGAGGAAGACGACGATGCCCGCGAGCGAGCCGTAGGTCTTGGCGTAGGAGCCGAAGGTCGTCACGTAGAAGCCGAACCCGACCGAGGCGAGGACCCACAGGAGGATGGCGACGGCGGCGCCGACCGAGACCCAGCGGAAGCGCGGCTGGCGGACGTTCGGGGTCCAGTAGTAGAGGACCGCGACCATGACGACGACGATCGCGAGCATGAGCGGCCACTTGGCGACCTCGAAGACCGTGACCGTCGCGTCCTCGAGGCCGACCCGCCGGCCGAGGACCGTCGAGACCGAGCCGCTGACGACGAGCCCGAGCAGGACGAGCGCCGCCATGACGACGAGCCCGAGGGTGATGAGCACCTGCTGCGGGCGCAGCTTCCACACCGGCCGCCCCTCGTCGACCTGGTAGACGCGGTTCATCGCCCGGCCGAAGGCTCCGACGTACCCGGAGGCCGAGAAGAGGGCGGTGCCGATGCCGAGGACGAGGGCGACGCCGGCGCCGCTGGCCCCGACCATCGAGCGGATGGGCCCGGCGAGCTGGTCCGCGGCGTCTCCCTGACCGAGCTGGCGGACGACGTCGAGCAGGGCCTGCGTCGTCGACTCGCCCTGGCCGAAGACGCCGAGCAGGGAGACGAGCGCGAGGATCGCCGGGAAGATCGAGAGGACCGAGTAGTAGGTGAGCGCGGCCGCGAGGTCGGTGCACTGGTCGCGCTGGAACTCGGCGAAGGCCGACTTCGCGGTCGTGCGCCAGCCCCGGGAGTCGAGCTCGGTGGGCGAGTCGGCCTTGCGGCGGCTGTCGGGTGCCGGTGCGGTGCGCGCGCGGGTCGCGGCGGCTCCGTCGGTGGCCATGGCGTCCTCCGCGGTCGGGGGCGGTGCCGGCCGGCACCTGCGGTCGCCTCCAACCTAGCCGGGGCGGGGGGCATCCGTGCAGGTGAGGGTCGTCCGGACCGGGACCCGCCGCGGACGTCGGGGCGACCTGAGAGACTGGACCGGTGACCACCGAGGGAGGACGCCACCTGCCGCGGCGCCCCGTGCACTTCGGCCCGGACGCGCTCGAGGCGCACGGTGGCACGCTGCCCGGCCCGGCCGAGACCACCGAGGTGGCGCACCAGACGGCGGCCATCCTCGTCGGGGCGGGCCGTGCGGCCCACGACCCCCAGGTGACGAGCCGGCTCGTCGGGCTCGTCGACGACCTCGGCCTCTCGACCGTCGCCGACCTGTGGTCCTCCCGGCCGGCGCGCACCCTCCCCGGCGCGCTCTGGCGGCTCTACGCGCTGCGCGAGTGGGTGCGTCGCAGCCCGGAGCAGGCGAGTCGCGAGTACGCGGCGGGCATCCGCTTCACGGACGTCGCGCACGCCGTGGCCGGCATCGCCGAACCGCCCCGCCCCGAGGAGCTGCAGCGGGTCGCCGACCAGATCCTCGCGGGGGTGTTCGACGGCGACCTCGCGGTCGCCCTCGAGCGGGCCTCGGCGTTCTGCGCGGTCATCGCGGCCGGGCGGGCCGAGCTGGCGCACGACACCGAGCAGCTCGACCCGGACGCCGCGACCGGCCTCACCCACAGTGGCGGGGCGCTCCTCGCCACCGGTGAGGACCTGCGGGCCTGCGCGCACCTGTGGCGCGCCGGCGACCTCGACTGATCGCGGCGGCGCCTCCCGTCGGCCCGGACGGTGACCACGGCACCGGGTGCCGGGCCCGAAGGCGCCGGGTGCCGTGCCCACGCCACGGGGCGCGACACCGCGAAACCCGACCTCGCCGTCGGGAACACCTCGGGCGGGGGGAGGCGTTAGGGTCTCTCGTGGGTGCCGGGCCGCGGCAGCCCCGGGTCCCAACATCAGCCGCTACGAGCGGCCACGCGCCGTGAGGCGCTCCCGGTCCGGCACCCGCCCTCCTCGTCCCGCACCATCCCGGTCGCGCCCCAGCAGTCCCTGCGGTCCCAGCCGGCGCACCCGCTCCGCGAGGCGTCGACCGCCGGGCGATTTCGCGGCGAGCATGCAGTCGCCGCCCAGCCTTCGGCCGTACCGTGGGGGGATGCCAGGGGACCCCTCGCTCACCGACGACGACCTCCAGCAGGAGATCGTCCTCGTCGGTGCCCTCGTGCTCGAGGCCTCCGAGGCGGACGGCCCGCTGAGCCAGGAGCGCATCGACGAGATCCTCGGGGTGAGCGACGAGGAGGCCGCTGCGGACCCGGCGTCGGCGGGGGGTGGCGACGCGTCGGCGGGGGGCGTCGAGGAGGCGTCCGCGGGCTGAACGACCGGTGCCCGCGAGGGGTGGTCGCTGGCCTAGCCTGTACCCCAGCACCAGGCCATCCCGGGAGAAACCGTCGTGGGCTTTCGCCTCACCCCGCAGGACCCCTCCTTCTTCGAGCTCTTCGCCGACTCCGCGCGCCAGCTCGTCGAGGGCGCAGGGGCGCTGACCGCACTCCTCGGGGCGGACGACGAGGAGCGCGAGGCCCTCCTCAAGCGGATGCACGAGATCGAGGCCGCCGCCGACGACGCGACGCACGCCATCGTCCGGAAGGTCGGCGGCTCGTTCGTCACGCCGTTCGACCGCTCGGACATCCACGCCCTCGCCGTGGCCCTCGACCGGTGCGTCGACCTCATGGAGGCCGCCGTCGACCTCATCGTGCTCTACCAGGTCGAGGAGCTGATGCCGCGGGTGGCCAAGCAGGTCGAGGTCATCTCGCGGATGGCCGAGCTGACCGCCGACGCCATGCCCCGGCTGCGCTCGCTGCGCGAGATGGGCAACTACGGGGTCGAGATCAGCCGGCTCGAGAACCGGGCGAACAAGCAGTACCGGCGGATGCTCGCGGAGCTGTTCAACGCCAAGAAGGCCGACCCCATCACGGTGATGAAGCACAAGGACATCATCGACGCGCTCGAGGCGACGGCGAACGGCTTCGAGCGGGTGGCCCTCACCGTCGAGGCGATCGCGGTCCGGGAGTCCTGACCGGTCGTGGACTGGTGGCCCGCCGCCCTCGTCGTCGTCCTCGCGATGGGGTTCACGTACACGAACGGCTTCCACGACGCCGCCAACGCCGTCGCCACGTCGGTCTCGACGCGCGCGCTCACGCCGCGGATCGCGCTGGTCCTCGCCGCCGTGATGAACCTGCTCGGTGGTTTCGTCGGGGTGCGCGTGGCCGAGACGGTCGGGGGCGACATCGTGTCGGTTCCGGCCGGGGCGACCGGGATCACGCTGTGCGTCGGGGCGCTCGTCGGGGCCACGGGCTGGAACCTGCTCACCTGGTGGCGCGGCCTGCCGTCGTCGTCGACGCACGCGCTGATCGGTGGGCTCGGTGGGGCGGCGCTCGCGGCCGGGGCGCGGGTGAAGTGGGAGAGCATCCTCGACAAGGTCGTCATCCCGATGGTCGTCTCGCCGGTCGTCGGGCTGCTCGGCGGCTTCGCGCTGATGACCCTCATCCTGTGGCTGTTCCGGCGGGCGCGGCCCGGGCCGGCGGTGCGCGGGTTCCGGTACGCGCAGACGGTGTCGGCCGCGGCGATGGCCTTCGGGCACGGGATGCAGGACGCGTCGAAGACGGCCGGGGTGGTGGTCCTGGCGCTCGTGGCCGGAGGGCACCGGCCCGGGTCGGACACCTCGGTGCCGTGGTGGGCGCTCGCGCTGTCGGCGGTCGTGGTGTCGCCCGGGACGTACGCGGGCGGCTGGCGCATTATGCGCACGCTGGGGCGCGGGATCATCCACCTCGACCCGCCGCAGGGCTTCGCCGCGGAGGCGTCGGCGGCGTCGGTGCTCTGGGTGGCGACGATGACCGGGGCGCCGATCTCGACGACGCACGCCATCACGGCGGCCATCACCGGGGCGGGCGCGACCCGGTCGGCGAAGGCGGTCCGGTGGGGGGTGGCGCGCTCGATCGTCGTGGCCTGGGTGCTGACCTTCCCGGGCGCCGGCCTCGCCGCGGCCCTCGTCTACGCCGTCCTCTCCCCCCTCACCTGACCCCCCGGCTGCTGCCTGCTGCCGACTGCCTGCTGCCGACTTATTGCGGATTTCCCACCGATCAGGCGCCGAAACCGGGCCGTCGAGGTGGGCGATTCGCAAGAAGTCGGGTGGCAGCGAGGACCGTCCACAGGGAGGGGGATCCGGAGCGGTCGTCCACAGGTCGGTCGCGCGACCTCGACCGGACCTCGCGCCCGGACCACGGTGGTCGGATGGAGACGCCGCCACCACCGTTCACCCGGACCGAGGCCCTCGCCGCCGGATGGACCGGGCGACGCCTGGACGCCGCCTTGAGGAGCTGCGCGCTCACCCGGGTGTTCGCCGGGCTCTACGCCCCCGCCGCCGCCTGGGAGGAGCTGCGCCCCTGGGAGCGTCATCTCGCCCTCGCCCGCACCGCCTCCCGGGTCACGCCGGATGCCATCGTCAGCCACGCCAGTGCCGCCGCGCTCCTCGGGCTGCCGATGCCGCCGACTCCGCCGCAGCGCGCCACGATGACGCTCCTCGACGACACTCGTACCTCCTCGGCGGACTCCTGGCGGCAGTTCCACCGGGGAGCGACTCCCGCCTCCCATGTCTGGATCCAGGGCAGGACGCCACACCTCGTCCCGGCGCGCACGGTGATCGACTGCCTGCGCGAGCTCCCTCCCGGTGACGCGCTCGCCGTGGTCGACGGGGCGCTCCGGCGGGGGCTCGTGACGGTCCCGGCGCTGCGGCGCATCCGCGAGCACGAGCGGCGCTGGCCCGGGATCGCCGTGGCCGATGCCCTCCTCGAGCTGGCCGACGGACGTCGGGAGAACTGGCTCGAGTCGTTCAGTGCCTGGGCCTTCCACGAGTGTGGGCTGCCGCCCGGTGTGCCGCAGGTGGTGGTCCTCGACGGCGCGGGGTGCTTCGTGGCCCGCACGGACGTCGGCTGGGCCGAGCAGGGCGTCGTGGGAGAGGCGGACGGGCGGGGGAAGTACCTCGCGGACGCCCCTCCCGAGGACCCGGCCGACGTCGTGGCCGCCCGCCGGGTCGTCGCGCAGGGGGTGCGGGAGTCGAGGGTCCGGGACCTCGGCCTCGAGGTGGTGCGCTGGGACACCGTGGACGCGGTGTCCCGCCTCGACGACCTGCGGACCCGGTGGGCCGCGGCCGTCGAGCGGGCTCGCCCGGAGCGCTTCCGCGGCCGGCTCGTGTGCAGCTGCTGCCGTCGTGACCTGACTGATTGCCGATATCCCACCTCGAAGGGCCCGGGATGGGCCGCCTGAGGTGGGTAATCCGCAATAAGTCGGGAGAAGTCGGGAGAAGTCGGGAGAAGTCGGGAGAAGTCGGGAAGAGTCGGCAGGGAGGGGGCCAGGGGCGGGGGCGGTCAGCCGAAGCGGCCGCTGATGTAGTCCTCGGTCGCCTTCTCGGCGGGGTTGCTGAAGATCTTCTGCGTCTCGTCGTACTCGACGAGCCGGCCCGGCTCACCGGTCGCCTTGAGGTTGAAGAACCCGGTCATGTCCGAGACGCGTGCCGCCTGCTGCATGTTGTGCGTGACGATGACGATCGTGTAGTCCGACTTCAGGTCGTTGATGAGGTCCTCGATGGCGAGCGTCGAGATGGGGTCCAGCGCCGAGCACGGTTCGTCCATGAGGACGACGTCGGGCTTGACCGCGATGGTCCGGGCGATGCAGAGCCGCTGCTGCTGGCCGCCGGAGAGCCCCGAACCGGGCTTGGCGAGGCGGTCCTTGACCTCGTTCCACAGGTTGGCGCCCTTGAGGGAGCCCTCGACGAGGTCGTCCATCTCGGACTTCCTCATCCGCTTGTTGTTGAGCTTCACGCCGGCGACGACGTTGTCGTAGATCGACATCGTCGGGAACGGGTTGGGCCGCTGGAAGACCATCCCGACCCGACGGCGCACCCCCACCGGGTCGACACCCGGGGCGTAGAGGTTCTGGTCGTCGACGAGCACCTCGCCCTTGACGTGCGCGCCGGGGATGACCTCGTGCATCCGGTTGAGGCTGCGCAGGAAGGTCGACTTCCCGCAGCCGGAGGGGCCGATGAGGGCCGTGACCGCACGGGGCTCGATGGTCATCGTGACGTCCTTCACGGCGAGGAAGTCCCCGTAGTAGATGTCGAGGTCCTTGACGTCGATGCGCTTGGCCACGGTCGGTGTCGTCCTTTGCGGTGGGGGTCGGGGGTCAGCGCCCGGTCTTCGGGGCGAAGAACCGGCTGACGAGGCGGGCGATGAGGTTGAGGGCCATCACGATGATGATGAGGGTGAGCGCGGCGGCCCAGGCCCGGTCCAGGTACGGCCCGCGCGGGATGCCCGGCTGGGCGTACTCGTAGTACGAGAAGACGGGCAGGGTGGCCATCCGGCCCGAGAACGGGTTGGTGTTCGAGGAGGTGGTCGTCCCCACCGTGACGAGCAGCGGGGCGGTCTCACCGATGATCCGCGCGACGGCCAGCGTGACGCCGGTGACGATCCCGGCCACGGACGTGCGCAGGACGACCTTCGTGATGGTGCGCCAGCGGGAGACCCCCAGCGCGTACGAGGCCTCGCGCAGCTCGTTCGGCACCAGCCGCAGCATCTCCTCGGTGGAGCGCACGACGACCGGGATCATCAGCACGCTCAGGGCCACCGCGCCGATGACGCCCGCACGCGCGCCGGGCCCGAGGAAGAGGACGAAGAGCGCCACCGCGAACAGGCCGGCGACGATCGAGGGGATGCCGGTCATGACGTCGACGAAGAAGGTCAGGACCTTGCCGAGGCGGCTGCCCTTGCTGTACTCGACGAGGTAGACGGCGGTCAGGATGCCGATCGGCACCGACACGACGGTCGTCAGGGCCGTGATGATGAGCGTGCCCATGATCGCTGCGTAGGCACCGCCGCCCTCGCCGACGACGCCGCGCATCGAGTACGTGAAGAACGTGACGTCGAAGCGCTTGTAGCCGTCGCGGACCACCTCGAGGAGCACCGACACGAGGGGGAGGAGCGCGAGCAGGAAGAACGTCGTGACCACGACCGTCACGAGGCGGTCGACCGCGTTGCGCCGGCCCTCGACGACGGCGCTCGTCGTGTAGATCGCGGCGCCGTAGAGGACCGCCGTCTCGACGAGCAGCGCCACGGGGTTGAGCGACGAGACGGTGAGCCCCAGGACGACGGCGACGGCGAAGGCCGCGAGCAGCATGAGGGGCGGGGCGAGCCGCGGCAGGGTGGGGCGCAGGAGGGGCATGCCGCCGAGCGGACTCGACGTGGAGGTCGTCGGCTCGTGCACCGTCGTCAGGGACGGCTGGTCGGGCGCGTCGAGGTCGGTGTCGGGCATCAGTTCGCTCCCGAGAAGTCGGACCGGCGGGCGATGACCCACCGCGCGGCCATGTTGACGAGCAGGGTGATGAAGAACAGCACCAGCCCGGACGCGACGAGGGTGTTGACGTCGAGTCCGCTGGACTCGGGGAACTGCAGGGCGATGTCGGCGGCGATCGTGCCCGAGTTCGCCGTGCCGATGATGTCCCAGTGCACCCCGGCGGCGACGGACAGGATGATGGCCACCGCCATCGTCTCCCCGAGGGCTCGCCCGAGTCCGAGCATCGCCCCCGAGATGACGCCGGACCGCCCGAAGGGCAGGACGGCCTGGCGGATCATCTCCCACCGGGTGGCCCCGAGGGCGAGGGACGCCTCCTCGTGCAGCCGTGGCGTCTGGAGGAAGACCTCGCGGTTCACGGCCGTCATGACCGGCAGGATCATGATCGCCAGCACGACGCCCACGACGAGCGTCGTGCGACCGGAGGCACTCGGGTCGGGCCCGAAGAACGGGAGGAACCCGAGCCAGGTCGAGAGCCAGGTCGCCACCGGGACCGATGCCGGCGCGACGACGTAGACGCCCCACAGGCCGTAGATGATGCTCGGCACGGCGGCGAGCAGGTCGACGACGTAGCCGAGCGCGATCGCGATCCGCCGCGGGGCGTAGTGGGTGATGAAGAGGGCGATCCCGACCGAGAGCGGCGTCGCGATGACGAGGGCGATGAGCGCGGTGAGGATGGTGCCGAAGGCGAGCGGGAAGATGTAGTGCGCGAGCCCCTCCCCGCCGCGGACGTCCGCGGGCGAGGCGGTCAGTGCCGGGAGTGCCTGCCACAGGAGGAACCCCGCGACGCCGGCCAGCACCAGGAGGATGAGGACACCGGCACCGGTCGCCGCTCCGGCGAAGATCCGGTCGCCGTACCGGGGTGCGTCGTGCGCGACCCCGGGCTTGTCCGATGTGGTGCTCACAGGTCTCTCCTTGGTCTGTCCGTCGGTGGCGGGCCGCGCGAGCCGGGGCTCGCCCGCCCGCCGTCGGGCTGGCGTGGCGAGGCGCGGAGGCCGTCCCGTGGGACGACCTCCGCGCCGCACCCGGTCAGCCCGCGGAGATGGCGGCGATGGCCGTCTGGGCGTTCTTCGTCGCGCTGTCGCTGATCGGCGCGCTGCCGGCCGCCTTGGCCGCGGCCTGCTGGCCCTCGGGGCTCACCGTGTAGGTGAGGTAGGCCTTGACGAGGTCCGCGGTCTTCTGGTCCGCGTACTTCGTGCAGGCCAGCGTGTACGACGCGAGGACGATGGGGTAGACGCCCTCGGACGCGACATCGCGCTTGATGTCGATCGCGAAGTCGTACTTGCCGCGGCCGGACACCCGCTCGGACTCGTCGATGATCTTCGCGGCGGCCTCGGCGCTCGGGCCCTGGAAGCTCGTGCCCACCTTGATCTCGGCGTTCCCGAGCTCGGCGGTCTGGGAGGCGTCGGCGTACCCGATGTACCCGTCGCCGGCGGTGATGGCCTGGACGACGCCCTGCGTGCCCTTGGCGGACTCACCACCGGAGATCGGCCACTCGCCGCTGGCCTTGTCGGTCCACACGTCCGGGGCGACGGCGTGCAGGTAGTCGGTGAAGTTCTGGGTCGTCCCCGACTCGTCGTTGCGGTGCACCGGGACCACGGTCGTCGCCGGCAGGTCGACGCCCTCGTTGAGCGCCTTGATCGCCGGGTCGTTCCACTTCTTGATCTCGCCCTTCATGATCTTGGCGAGCGTCGTGGCGTCGAGCTTCAGGTTGTCGACACCCTTGAGGTTGTAGGCGATCGCGATGGGCGACACGTAGACCGGGTACTCGATGACCTCGCCACAGGTCGAGGGGACCTTCGCCAGCTCCTCGTCCTTGAGGTAGGCGTCGGAACCGCCGAACTGGGTCGCGCCGGCCAGGAACTGCTCACGCCCGCCGCCCGAGCCGATCGGGTCGTAGTTGACGGTCGCGTCGGGGTTCGAGCCCTCGAAACCGGCCTTCCAGGTCTGCTGGGCCACGGTCTGGGTGCTGGCGCCCGCACCGGCGATGGTGCCCGAGACGGTGGTGCCACCGCTCGCCGAGCCCGACGAGCTGGATCCGGACCCGCTGTCCTCGTTCGCGGCGCCGCAGGCCGCGAGGGTCAGGGAGATGGCGAGTGCGACGGGGACCGCCGCCCGGGCCGAAGTGGTGCGCTTCACGGGTAGTGCCTCTCTACGGATGGGGGGCCACCCGGGTTCCCCCTCGGAGGCACCGAAGAGGACCCTCGTGGTCGTACACCGGCAACGTAGGAACGGTGGATGACGCGTCGGGCCGTACGCGGTGAACGAGGCGTGAACGACGGCGGGCCATTGCACGACCGCCCGGTCAAGGGCCGCGGACCGCCCGGCGGACCCCGCGAGCCGGGACGACGCCGCGGCCGGCTGTCAGGGGAGGTGGCGCTCGACGGCGACGACCCGCGCGGCGGCACCGCGGCCGGCCACGTGGCAGACCAGCGCCTCGCCCTTGGCCAGCTTCGCGTCGCTCGCGGCGGCCAGCCGCGCGCGGTCCTCCGCCGTCGCGTCGCCGGCCAGGGGCGTCAGGACGTCGAGGACCGCGGGCAGCACCGGACCGTGCGAGCAGAGGACCACGGGGCGCCCCGCGGCCAGCAGCTTCTGCACCCGGCGCGGTGCCTTGGCCGGGTCCTCGGCGAAGCCCTCCTCCGACAGCCCGGGCCGCGTCCGCACCCGCAGTCCCGCTGCCGCCGCGAAGGGGGCGACGGTGTCGACGCAGCGGACCGACGGCGAGCTGACCACCCGCTCCGGGGCGTACGCGCCGAGGACGTCGACGAGCACCGCCGCCCGCGCGTGCCCGGGGCCGTCGAGCGGGCGCAGCGTGTCGTCCGGGTCGCTCCAGGCGCCGCGGCCGACGGCGTGGGCGTGGCGGACGACGACGAACGGCCAGGTGTCGAGGGTGCCGGCCTGGTGGTGGCGGACGAGGGCCCGCAGCTGGTCGCGGTCGCGCGCGTAGTCGAGGCGGTCGTGGGCCGCGCGGTGGTCGAGCCACGCGACGTCGTCCACCTCGTTGACCAGCCGGCCGTGACCGCCGACGACCCGCGCCGCCCAGTACCGCACGACCTTGTCGGCGGGCTTCCCGTCGCGGTCGAGCATCGTGTACCGGGCCTCGGGCAGCGGGACCCCGAGCCGCACCTCCAGCCCCGTCTCCTCGTGCGTCTCCCGCGCGGCGGCCGGCGCCCACTCCTCGCCCGGGTCGAGCTTGCCCTTGGCCCAGGCCCAGTCGTCGTAGCGCGGCCGGTGCACGAGGGCGACCTGGAGGGTGTGGTCGTGCACCCGCCAAGGCAGGGTCCCCGCGGCGGGGATCGTCGTCGGCATCGAGCCGGTCAGCGGCGCCGCGCCTTGCGGCGACGCTTCGCGTGCATCTCGACGAGGGCGGACTGGAGGTCCTCGAGCGGCTGGCCCTCGTCGTCGAGGTGGTGGCGGGTCCAGCGGCCGTCCGGGCCGAGGGCCCAGTGCGAGTAGCGGTCGGACATGCCGCGCTCCATGAGCGCCCGGAGGTCGTCGACGTGGCGCGGGTCGGTGAGCCGCACCAGCGCCTCGACGCGGCGGTCGAGGTTGCGGTGCATCATGTCGGCGCTGCCGATGTACGCGACCGGCTCGCCACCGCCACCGAACCAGAAGACCCGGGAGTGCTCGAGGAAGCGGCCGAGCACCGAGCGGACCTCGATCGACTCCGAGAGCCCCGGCACCCCGGGCCGCAGGGCGCAGATGCCGCGGACCCAGAGCCGCACCCGGACCCCCGCCTGGGAGGCGGTGTACAGGGCGTCGATGAGCTGCTCGTCGACGATCGAGTTGACCTTCCAGTCGATCAGCCCGGACCCGGGGTTGGCGCGCTCGTGCTCGATCTCCTGGTGGATGTGGGCGACGAGCCCGGAGCGCACCGAGCGCGGCGCGACGAGGAGCCGGCGGAACTTGCTGCGCGGCGCGATGCCCGAGAGCTGGTTGAACAGCCGGCTCAGGTCCTCGCCGACCTGCGCGTCGTCGGTGAGCAGGCCGAGGTCCTCGTAGAGCCGTGCCGTCTTCGGGTTGTAGTTGCCGGTGCCGACGTGGCAGTACCGGCGCATCCCCTCGGCCTCCTGGCGGATGACGAGGCAGAGCTTCGCGTGGGTCTTGAGGCCGACGATGCCGTAGACGACGTGGACGCCGGCGTGCTCGAGTTTGCGGGCCCAGGAGATGTTGTTCTCCTCGTCGAAGCGGGCCTTGATCTCGACGACGGCGAGCACCTGCTTGCCCGCCTCGGCCGCGTCGATGAGGGCGTCGATGATCGGGCTGTCGCCGCTCGTGCGGTAGAGGGTCTGCTTGATCGCGAGGACGTGCGGGTCGGCCGCGGCCTGCTCGAGGAGCGCCTGCACCGAGGTGGAGAACGAGTCGTACGGGTGCTGGAGCAGGACGTCCTGCTTGCGGATGGAGGCGAAGATGTCGCGGGCCTTGGCCGACTCGGTCGGGGCGAGGTCGGCGTTGGTGCGCGCGACGAACGGCTCGAAGTGCAGCTCGGAGCGCTCGAGGTCGGCGATGACGTTGAGCGCGCGCAGGTCGAGGGGCGCCGGTAGCCGGTAGACCTCGTTCGGGTGCACCCCCAGCTCGCGGACGATGAGGTCGAGGACGTGGTCGTCGATCGCCTCCTCGACCTCGAGCCGCACCGGGGGGCCGAAGCGCCGGCGGGTCAGCTCGCGCTCGAGCGCGGTGAGCAGGTTCTCGGCGTCGTCCTCCTCGACCTCGAGGTCCTCGTTGCGGGTGACCCGGAAGGTGAAGTGCTCACGCACCTCCATCCCGGGGAAGAGGTGGTCGAGGTGGGCGGCGATGACGTCCTCGAGAGGCACGAACCGGGTGTCGTACATGTCGGCCAGCGGCGACTCGTCCGGGCCGGGCTCGACGCGCACGAGCCGCGGGAGCATCGGCGGCACCTTGACGCGGGCGAAGTGCTCCTTGCCGCTGCGCGGGTTGACGAGGATGACGGCGAGGTTGAGCGAGAGGCCCGAGATGTACGGGAACGGGTGGGCCGGGTCGACGGCGAGCGGGGTGAGGACGGGGAAGAGGCGGTCGGTGAAGACGGTGGCGAGCCGGTCGCGCTCGTCGTCGGAGAGGGCGTCCCAGCGGACGATGGTCACGCCCTCGCTCTCCAGGGCCGGGCGCACCTGCTCGGCGTAGACCCGCGCCTGCATCGTCATCAGCTCGTGGGCGACGAGCGAGATCTGCTCGAGGACCTCGCGCGGCTCGAGCCCGGACGCCGAGCGCATCGCGATGCCGGTGGCGATGCGCCGCTTGAGCCCGGCGACCCGGACCATGAAGAACTCGTCGAGGTTGGACGCGAAGATGGCGAGGAAGCGGGCGCGCTCGAGCAGCGGCACGTTCTCGTCTCCGGCCAGCTGCAGCACGCGCTCGTTGAACTGCAGCCACGAGATCTCGCGGTCGAGGAAGCGGTCGGCGGGGAGGGTGTCCTCGTCGACGTGCTCCGCGTGGTGGGCGCTGCGGACGAACCGGCCGTTCGTGCCCCGAGGTTGCTGCTGGTGGCGGGTCTCGGTGGCCGACGCGCTCGCGATGGACACCTCGCTGACGATCGCGGCCTCCGCCGAGGCCTCCGCGGCGGCGTCGCGCGCCGTCGCGTCGTCGTGCGCCTCCGGGTCGACCGTCGTCTGCTCCGTCATGACCTCCATCCTGTCAGGTCGCGGCCGATGCGGAAGGCCCGCGCACGATGGCGGGCTACCGCGCAGTACTCGTCGTCATCACAGCCCTTACTGCGCCGTAGCCCGGCACAGCCCGTACTGCGCCGTAGCCCGGCACAGCCCGTACTGCGCCGTAGCCCGGCACAGCCCTTACTGCGCCGTAGCCCGGCACAGCCCGTACTGCGCCGTAGCCCGGTGGCGGGGAAGGGGGTCAGCCGCGGACGGCGTACTGGACGTCGACGGCGGCGTCGACGAACCCGAGCCGCGCGTAGGTGCGGCGGGCGGCGGTGTTGTCGCCGTCGACGTAGAGCTCGACCTCGGCGAGCCCGCGCCGGGCGAGGTGCGCGAGGCCCAGCGCGGTGAGCGGACCGCCGAGCCCGCGCCCCTGCTCGGCCGGGTCGACCCCGACGACGTACACCTCACCCACCCGACCGGGTCCCTCCCCGGGGCCGGGCTCGACCTTGGTCCAGTGGAAGGCGACGACCCGGCCGGCGCGCTCGACGAGGACGAACCCCGAGGCGTCGAACCAGGGCTGGGCCATCCGCTCGTGGAGGTCGGCGAGGGTCAGCCGGCCCTGTTCCGGATGGCTCGCGAAGGCGGCGGCGTTGAGCGCGACCCAGTCCTCGTCGTCGCGCCCCGGCTCGAAGGAGCGTGCCGAGTAGCCCTCCGGGAGAACCGGGTCGACGGCGTCGGCGGACGTCAGCGGGCGGGTCATCCGGTAGAGCTCGCGGCGGCGGTCGAGCCCGGCGGCCACCGCCAGCGCCCGCGCCGCGTCGAGGTCGCCGTGCGCCCAGACCGAGCGCGTGCCCTCGGCGAGCGCGGCGTCGAGCAGCGCCCGGCCGTGGCCGCGGCGCCGGGCCGCCGGGTCGACGACGAGCTCGGCGACGGCGTCCGGCGAGCCGGCCTCCGCCACCTGGCCGTACCCGACGAGCCGCTCGCCGTCGCGCCGCAGCAGGTGCACGACCCCGGGGCGGGCCGCGCCCAGCGCCATCCGGAAGGCCTCGGACACCGCTCCGACGCCGTCGGCCTCCTCGGCCCGTCCCCACAGTGCACGCACCGCGGGCACGGTGGCGTCGTCGACGGCGTCGAGCCGCTCGGTGGCCGCCACTCAGCCCTCGACCTCCTCGAGGTCCACCGCGCCCTCGGCCGCCTCGGCGGCCTCGGGGACGAACCGGTAGCCGACGTTGCGGACCGTGCCGATGAGCAGCTCGTGCTCGGTGCCGAGCTTGGCCCGCAGCCGGCGGACGTGGACGTCGACGGTGCGCGTGCCCCCGAAGTAGTCGTAGCCCCACACCTCCTGGAGCAGCTGCGACCGGGTGTAGACGCGGCCCGGGTGCTGGGCCAGGTACTTGAGGAGCTCGAACTCCTTGTACGTGAGGTCGAGCAGCCGCCCGCGCAGCCGCACCGAGTACGTCGCCTCGTCGATGACGAGGGCCCCGGCGGTGATCGGTCCGGTCTCGTCCTCGGCGGTCTCGGCGCGGCGCCCGACCGCGAGCCGCAGCCGGGCCTCGACCTCGGCCGGACCCGCGGTGTCGAGGAGCACGTCGTCGATGCCCCACTCGCTCGTCAGCCCGGCCAGCCCGCCCTCGGTGACGACGGCGAGCAGCGGGGCGGCGACCCCCGTCGTCGTGAGGACCCGGCACAGCGACCGGGCCATCGCGAGCTCGCGGCGGGCGTCGACGAGGACGGCGTCGGACTCGGGGGCGTCGACCAGCGCCGACGCCTCGGCCGGGAGGATGCGAACATGGTGGCTGAGCAGCCCGAGCGCCGGCAGGACCTCGGCGGCGGGCGCCAAGGTGTTCGTCAACAGCAGCAGGTGGGCCATCGCCCCACAGGATAGGCGGTCATGGACGCACGGCACGGGGCCTCGGCCCCTGATGGGACGCGGGCCACGCCCGGGTCGGCGACGGCCGGCGCGGTGACCGTGCGCTACTGGGCCGGCGCCCGGGCCGCCGCCGGGGTCGACGCCGAGACGCTGCCCGTGCCCGGCTCGGTCGGGGCGCTGACGGCGGCGCTCGCCGACGCCCACCCGGCCCTCGGCTCCGTGCTGCCCGTGTGCTCGCTCCTCGTCGACGGGCTCGCCGCGTCCGGCGACGACTCCGTGCCGCCGGGGGCCGTCGTCGAGGTGCTCCCGCCGTTCGCCGGCGGGTGATGCGAGGATGCCGGACGTGGACGAGGAGACCGGGCCGGCGGCCGAGCCGGCGACGCCCGGGCCCGCCGACGAGGCCGCGAGCCCGCCGGAGCCCGAGCGCCCCGAGCGGTCCCAGCCCGAGACCCGCGCCGGTCGCCGGGCCCGGCTGGAGGCCCTGCGCCGCAACCCCGTCCTGCCCGAGATGGCGACCGTCCCGCGTCCGGTCGTCGTGCTCGTCACCGTCGTCCTCGCCGCGCTCCTCGTGCCGGCGCTGCGCACCGACCCGGTCGTCCTCGCCGGTGTGCTCGCCTGGACCGGCCTCGTCCTCGCGTGGGGATGGCCCCGGCTGCTCGGCAGCTCCAGCCGGTTCGGCTCCGCGCTGGCCATCGGGGTCGCCGGCGTCCTCGCTCCCGCCGCCGGCGCCGCGACGACCGACGAGCCGTGGCTGCGCCTCGTCCCCGTCGCGCTGGCGGTCGCCCTCGGGGTCATGTTCGTCCACCAGATCGTCCGCCGTGACGGGCGGCCCCGGCTCACCGAGTCGATCGGCGTCACGGGGTTCGGTATCGGCCTCGTGGCGGTCGGCACGACGTGGCTGCCGCTGGCCCGCTCGGCCCGGCCCACCGATCTCGCGACCGCGGCGCTGGTGGCCGTGGCCGTCGGCGCGCTCGTCGACCTCGCCGCCGGCCGGCGACGGCTGCGGGCCTGGCTGCTGCCCCTGACGATGGTGCTCGGCGCCGCGGGTGCGGTCGTGGCGGCGAGCGTCCTCGGCAGCCCGCGTCCCGGCACGGCGGCCCTCGTCGGGGTGCTCGCCGCCGCCGTCTCGCACGCGCTGCGCCGGATGCTCGTCGTCCTGCCGCCGGTCACCGCGATCCGGTGCCAGCTGGCGGTGGGCGCCGCCGCGGTGCTCGTCCCCGGCGTCGTCGCCTACGGCGTCTCTCTCGTCCTCGGCTGACACGTCGGCCGTGTCCGGCCGACAGGGCCGTCGGTCCGCCCCGTCGGTCCGCCCCCGGTCGGGTCAGTACACGAGGGCCCGGGTGCGCGGGGCGACGACCTCCTCGACGAAGGCGGCCGCCCCGCGGATCGTCGCCCCGGCGACGAGGTCGCCCTCCCCGAGGTCGCGCCGGGCGGCGCACTGCCCGCAGACCGTGAGCCGGCCGGCCTCGAGCACCGCGTCCCGCAGCTCGGCGAGGGGAGCGGCGTGTGGCAGCTCCACGGTCTCGGCCCGGCCCGGCACCGCCATCCACGAGGCGTCGCCGGTGAGCCACAGGCTGACCCCGAGGCCCGAGGCGAGTGCCGTGGCCGCCACGGTGAACCCCTGGGCGAGGCGCTCGGGGGCCTCGACCCCGCAGGTCACCTTGACGACGAGGGCTTCGGCGCGGTCATCCATAGACTGGAGCGTATGGTCTTCACGCTCGACACCTCCCTCCACGAGGATCTCGCCCCGCTCGCCTGGCTCGTCGGCACCTGGGCGGGGGCCGGCGTCGTCGGCTACCCGACGATCGAGTCGGTGCGCTTCGGGCAGGAGGTCGTCTGCAGCCACGACGGCCGGCGCTTCCTCCGCTGGGACTCGCGCACGTGGCTCCTCGACGACGACGGCAACCAGGTGCGCCCGCTCGCGACCGAGACCGGCTTCTGGCGCCCGGTCTCCGGCTCGAGCGACGGCTCCAACGTCGAGCTGCTGCTCGCCCACCCGACCGGCTTCGTCGAGATGTACGCCGGAGTGGCCGAGCCCGCGAAGGTCGAGGTGCGCACGGACGGCGTGATGCGCAGCCCCGACGCCAAGGAGTACACCGCGGCGCACCGGCTCTACGGGTACGTCAACTCCAACCTCATGTGGGTCATGGACATGGCGGCCGTCGGACAGCCGCTCCAGTCCCACGTCTCCGCGGAGCTCAAGCGCCTCGAGTGACGCCGGCCGGCCGGCGAGTGACGCCGGCCGGCCCGGCCTCAGGGCGTCACGAACACGTCGAGGTAGTCGTCCATCCTGTCCTTGCGCAGCGCGTCGCCGAGCAGCTTCATGCCCTGGGTGTCGACGATGTCGATGCTGCCGGCGTTCGGGTCGCTGCCGAAGCCGGTGAACGGTGCGGTGGCGAAGACGACGTCCGAGGCCCGGATGTGCCGCAGCTCGAGCGCGTAGTCCTTCATCACGCCGATGCTCAGGCCCTTGTCGACGACGAGGTTCTTCGTCGCGGCGTCGGCGAACCGGGCGATGGCCAGCGGGTTGCGGATCGTCTCCGGGCTCGTCGCCTTGAGGAGCAGCGCCTTGACGAACGCCAGCTGCCGGCGGCCGCGGGAGATGTCGCCCTGGCTCAGCTCGTAGCGCTCGCGGACGAAGGCGAGGGCCTGGGTGCCGTTGAGGTCGTTCCAGCCCTTCTTGATGGCCGTGCCGCCGTTGCCGGAGGCGTCGTTGGGCTCCTCGGCGTAGACGCGCACGCCGCCGACGGCGTCGGTCATGTTCTTGAAGCCGTCGAAGTCGGTGCGGGCGACGTGGTCGATCTTGATGCCGACGAGGTTCTGGATCGTCTCGACGAGCAGCGGCTCGCCGCCGTACGCGTACGCGGCGTTGATCTTGTTCTTGCCGTGGCCGGGGATGGCGACGAAGAGGTCGCGGGGGAAGTGGATCATCTGGATCGACGTGGGGTCGGCCGGCACGTGGACGAGGACGATGACGTCGGCCCGGCCGCGGTCGTTCTTGCCGCGGCTGTCGGCTCCGACGACGAGGAAGTTCGTCCCGTTGCCGGCCGCCGGGACCTGGATCGGGGTGCCGTCCAGGGCCGTCGTGGGCGGCGGTGCGCTGGGCAGCAGCTCGGCCTGGGTCACGTTGCCGGAGACCTTCCAGCCCAGGTAGCCGACATATCCCCCGACGGAGAGCACGACGAGGAGGACGAGCACCCCGGCGATGATCAGTGCTCGTCGGAGTCGCCGCCGCCGGGGCGGCGTGCGGCGCTGGCGTCGGGTCTGCTCGTCGTGGCCCCCCGACCCCTCATCTGACTCGGCGACGTCGAAGCCGAGCAGGTCGATGTTCCGGTCACTCACTGGAGCAGTATAGGAAGCCTTCGTCGAGGGTGCAGGCCGACCCGCCTACATTGGAGGGGTGAGCGACCTCGGTGAGCGGCTGCGGGCCCGCGGCAAGCGTCTGACGACCCAGCGCGAGCGGGTGCTCGCCGCCGTCGGGCGGCTCGGCCACGGCACCCCCGACGAGATCGCCGAGTCGGTCGCCTCCGACGGCGCCGGCGCCCTGCCGGTCTCCACCGTCTACCGCTCGCTCGACGCGCTCCAGGAGCTCGGGCTCGTCGGGCACACCCACGTCGACCACCGCACGCCCAGCTACCACGTCGCCGAGCACGCCACCCACCTCCACCTCGTCTGCCGGGGCTGCGGGTGGGTCGGCGAGATGCCGCTCGACGCCGCCGACGAGCTCGTGGCGCGGGTCGACGACCAGCTCGGCTTCGCCGCCGACGTCAGCCACGCGGCCGTCCACGGGCTGTGCCGCACCTGCCGGGAGGACCCGTGACCGCATCCGTCAACATCGCCCCCTCGCCGCTCCTCGACCGCCACGGCGCGGTCGAGGGCGAGGGGCCCGACGCCGGGGTCGCCGCGCACTACGGCGACCCGGTCCGTGAGCAGCGCCTGCTCGAGGAGGGGCTCGGCGTCGTCGACCTGTCGCACCGCGGCGTCGTCACCGTCTCCGGCCCGGACCGGCTCAGCTGGCTGCACTCGATGACGACCCAGGAGCTCACCGGGCTGGCACCGCGCACCTCGCGCGAGTCGCTCGTCCTGTCACCCAAGGGGCACGTCGAGCACGCGCTGCACGTCGTCGACGACGGCACGACGACGTGGCTCGGGGTCGAGCCGGGCACCGCGGCGGCGCTCGTCGCGTGGCTGGAGTCGATGCGGTTCATGCTCCGGGTCGAGGTCGCCGACGTGTCGGCGGAGTGGGCCGTGCTCGGGGAGCCGATGGGCAGCGAGTCGGCCGACGGCGAGCCGCTGGCCTGGGTCGACCCGTGGCCCGGGCTGGTCGGTGACACCGTCGCCTACGGGCCGGTCGACGGGCACCCGGGGGCCGGGCGGGCCTGGCGCGAGCTGCTCGTGCCGCGCGACGGCCTCGAGGCGGCGGTCGGGGACCGGCCGCTGGCCGGCACCTGGGCCGCCGAGGCACTGCGCGTCGCCGCGTGGCGACCGCGGCTGGGGCTCGAGACCGACCACCGCACCATCCCGCACGAGGTCGACTGGCTGCGCACGGCGGTGCACCTGCACAAGGGCTGCTACCGGGGGCAGGAGACGATCGCGCGGGTGCACAACCTCGGGCGCCCGCCGCGCCGGCTCGTCTTCCTCCACCTCGACGGCTCCGGGCACGTGCTGCCGGCCGTGGGGTCGCCGGTGCTGCTCGGCGAGCGAGAGGTGGGCCGGCTGACCTCGGTCGCCCGGCACCACGAGGACGGCCCGGTGGCGCTCGCGGTCGTGAAGCGGTCGGTCCCTGAGGACGCGGAGTTCCTCGTCGACGGCATCGCCGCCGCACAGACCGTCGTCGTCACGGGCTGACGCCGCAGATCTTCCGGTTCGCGTCCGGTCCGGCCGGATGGCGCGGGCCTGCCCCGCCCTGACAGGATGACGGCATGACGACGTCGTCCGCCGGGGTGACCGGCACGCTCATCACCGTCGCGCCGACCGGGGCCGAGCACGCGAAGGCGGACCTCCCGCAGCTGCCGACGACCCTCGAGGAGGTCGTCTCCACGGCGGTCCGCTGCGAGGCGGCGGGGGCCTCCCTCATCCACCTGCACATCCGCGACGCCGAGCACCGGCCGACCCTCGACGCCGGCCACCTGCGCGCGGCCGTCGACGCGGTGCGCGAGGCGACCGACCTCGTCGTCCAGCTCTCGACCGGCGGCTCGGTCCACGACCCCCTCGAGCAGCGGCTCACCGTGCTCGACGCGGAGCCCGACTCCTGCTCGCTCACCTGCGGCACGACGAACTTCGGCGACGACGTGTTCCTCAACCCGTGGCCGTTCATGAGCGATCTCTACGTCCAGGCGCAGGAGCGCGAGGTCGTGCCGGAGTTCGAGCTGTTCGACCTCGGGCACGTCCACGCGCTGCGCCGGCTGCTCGACACGCACGGACTGCCGTTCGGCGGACGGGTGCACGTCGACTTCGTCACCGGGGTGCCGGGCGGGATGCCCGCGACGACCGCCGCCCTGATGGCCGGGGTGGCGATGCTGCCGGAGGAGGTCACGTCGTGGTCCGCGACGGGCATCGGGCGCGGGCACCTGCCGGTCATGGCGGCGGCGCTCTCCGCGGGCGGGCACCTGCGGGTCGGGATGGAGGACAACGTCGTCTTCCGGCGCGGCCAGGTGGTCGAGCACAACGACGAGCTGGTGGCCCGCGCCGCGGAGCTGGCGACGCTGCTGCAGCGGCCGCCGCTCACCTGCACCGAGGCCCGCGAGCTGCTCGGCGTCAAGGAGCGGCGTTCCGGCCGCTGAGCGGGTCGACGGCCCTTTCGCGAACGGGCGTGGACCCGCCGGGACGGTTCGGCGGGTTCACACCCGTTCGCGGGTACTCGCGCCGGTCCGAGGGATGGACCCCGCTGGGCGCGGACGGAATGCCATCCCATAATTGGTGGTTATGGCGAGCATGCGTTCCCTTATCGGATTCCCGGCCGTCGTCAACGAGAAGGCGGCGCGGGCCGTCGCGGCGATGGTCGTGCTCGTCACGGCGGTCGCGCTCGCCACGGGATGGCTCTGGCTGAGCGCCGTGCTCGCCGTCGGGTTCGCCCTCCGCGTCGCGTCCGGGCCGCGCGTCGACCCGTTCGGGCAGCTCGCGACGAAGGTGCTCGCCCCGCGGCTCGGCGCCGCGCGGATGGTCTCCGGTGCGCCGAAGCGCTTCGCGCAGGGCGTGGGCCTGGCGTTCACGACCGCCGCGACGGTGGCGTGGGTGCTCGGGACGCCGGTGGTGACCATCGGACTGCTCGCCGTGCTGCTCGGGTTCGCCGCGCTGGAGGCGTTCGTCGGCTTCTGCGCGGGCTGCTTCGTCTTCGGGCAGCTCATGCGGGTCGGGCTGGTCTCCGACGACACCTGCGTCGAGTGCGCCGACATCACCCTTCGCCGCCGCGAGCCCGCGGCCGCCTGAGCCTCCCGCCCCGCGAGGCGGTCCGGCCGGTCGACGCTCGATCCGGAGCGTGAGGTGCGGCCGCCGGGTGGGTACCACTCCTGTCGCGTCCTATCGGATGCCCGCTGACGTGACGCATCCCCGACGAGCGGTCGGTTGCACCGGGCGGTGGGGCAAACAGGCTGTCGTCGTGAATGCCCCGAGCGGTGGCGCACATGGCCGTGCGTCGGGGATGCGCAGGGTGAGGGAGCACGGCGCCGCTCGTCGTGGATGCGTCGAGGGGTGGCGCACGTCGCCCTTCGTCGGGGATGCGCAGGGTGAGGGAGCACGGCGCTGCTCGTCGTGGATGCGTCGAGGGGTGGTGCACGTCACCGCTCGTCGGGGATGCGCAGGGTGAGGGCGCACCGCGCCGCTCGTCGTGGATGCGTCGAGGGGTGGCGCACAGGGCCGTCCGTCTGGGATGCCCCGAGCGGTGGTGCACGTCACCGCTCGTCGGGGATGCTTCGTGAGGGTGGGCAACCGATAGTCCCCGGCGAACGGCCCACGACGGCCGGCTGGATGGAGGATCGGCCGCCGACGAGGTCTCCGGGCGGCGGTGTGGCGGGCCTCACGCTTGCCTCAGTTTGCAATGTGCTAACTGGAGCAAGCACAATGGACGCGTGAGCAAGAATCCGCTGAACGACCTGGGCGAGAGCCTCGGCGAGTACCTGCGCGACCAGCGCCGGGCCGCCCGCCTCTCCCTCCGTCAGCTGTCCGAGCTCGCGGGGGTCTCCAACCCCTACCTCTCCCAGATCGAGCGGGGTCTGAAGCGCCCGAGCGCCGAGATCCTCCAACAGCTCGCGAAGGGCCTAGAGGTGTCGGCGGAGTCCCTCTACGTCCGCGCCGGAATCCTCGACGCCGAGCACGCCGCGCCGGCCACCGAGGCCCCCGACGTCCGCCGGGCCATCGCCGAGGACCCCCTCCTCACGGCCCGGCAGAAGAAGACCCTCCTCGACATCTACCTGTCCTACGTCGAGGACGACGCCCGGCCCTGAGGCCGCACCGCCCCCGGCAGCGTCGCCGACCGGGCCCCCAGACCACCGCACCACGTCCGCACCGCACCATCCGAAGGAGCACGCCATGGCCGTCATCGACGACCTCCGCAAGACCGTCGACACCACTCCGCTGTACGCCCTCGCCGGCGCCACCGACCTCGCCGTCGAGAAGGTCCGCGAGGCCCAGAAGCGCGCCGAGGCCCGCCGCGCCGAGCTGACCAAGCGCGCCGAGGCCGCTCGCGCCGACCTCACCCCGGCCGCCCTCCAGGCCCGCGTCGAGGCCGTGACCGAGCAGGTCAAGGAGCTCCCCGCGCTCGCCCTCAACCAGGGCCTCGTCGTCGGTGGCAAGGTCACCGAGGGCTACGCCGACCTCGCCACCCGCGGCAAGAGCATCGTGAACCGCATCCGCACCCAGCAGTCCACCAAGGACCTCGTCGCGCAGGCCGAGACCACCGTGGCCCAGGCCAAGGGTGCCGTGACCACGGCCCGCAAGGCCGCCGCGGACATCGAGCGCTCGGCCAAGGCCACCATCACCACCGGCCGCCACGAGATGGCCAAGGTCGCCACCGTCCTCACCGACTCCGTCGCCGAGGAGGCCAAGGAGGCCCAGACCGAGGTCGCCGCGTCGGTCAAGCGCACCCGCACCGCCGCCAAGCGCACCAGCACGACGACGAAGAAGGCCAGCAAGCGGACGACCTCCTCCGCCAAGGGCGCCACGACGAGCGCGCGCAAGACCGCGCAGGCCGCCGAGAAGGCCGCCGAGAAGGCCGCCGAGAAGATCGGCGACTGACCCGGGACGCCCCGGACGAACGACGAGAACATGCCGTGCACCCGTCAGGGAGCACGGCATGTTCTCGTCGTTCGACCGGTGGGGGCCGTGGGCGGGGGAGGCCGCCGCGGCCCCCGGCGCTAGGGTCGGCGGGTGCCCACGCAGGACCCCCGCCCCGCCGCCCCACCCCCCGCGCGACCCACCCCCCCCGCCCCCGCCGACGCCCCCCTCCTCGCCCCCGTCGTGCGCGGCGGGGGCGTCGAGGCCCCGCACCGCGCCAGCATCGCCGTCACCGGCCCCGACGGCTCGCTCCTCGAGGCGTGGGGCGACCCGCACGACCCGGTCTTCCCGCGCTCCTCGAACAAGCCGCTCCAGGCGCTTGCGATGCTGCGCGCCGGCCTCCGCCTCCCGGTGGCGCACCTCGCGCTCGCGTGCGCGAGCCACAGCGCCGAGCCCGTCCACCTCGACGGCGTCCGCGAGATGCTCGCCGCCGCCGGCCTGACCGAGGCCGACCTCCAGAACACCCCCGACCTGCCCTACGACCCGCAGGAGCGCGACGTGTGGGTCGCCGCCGGGCGCTCGGCCCGCCCGCTCGCCCAGAACTGCTCGGGCAAGCACGCGGCGATGCTCGCGACCTGTCGCGTCGCCGGCTGGGACACCGCCACGTACCTCGACGCGGGGCACCCGCTCCAGCGGGCCGTCGCCGACACCATCGAGGACCTCGCCCGCGAGCCGGTCGCCGCCACGGCCGTCGACGGCTGCGGCGCACCGGTGATGGCGATCTCGCTGGCCGGCCTCGCCCGCGCCTTCGGGCGCGTCGCGACGGCCGACCCCGCCACCCCCGAGGGCCTCGTCGCGACCGCGATGCGGACCCATCCCGAGCTCGTCGGCGGCTCCCGGCGCGACGTGACCGCGCTGATGCGGGGCACGGCCGGCGTGGTCGCCAAGGACGGCGCCGAGTCGGTCTACGCCGTCGGGCTGCCCGACGGCCGCGGCGTCGCCCTCAAGGTCGCCGACGGCGGGCAGCGGGCCCGCCCGGTCGTCCTGGCCGCCGTGCTCCGCCGGCTGGGCGTCGAGTCCGCCGCCTACGACCGCCTCGAGGACGCCCCGGTCCTCGGCCACGGCGAGCCGGTCGGGGCGGTCGTCGCCGTCGGCATCGACCGGGACCCCGGATGAGGGCGGTCCTCCAGCGGGTGAGCCGGGCCGCCGTCCGGGTCGACGGCGAGGTGGTGAGCGAGATCACCCGGCCCGGTCTCGTCGCGCTGGTCGGCGCGACCCACGACGACGGACCCGCCCAGGTCGAGACGACCGCCCGGAAGATCGCCGAGCTGCGCATCCTCCACGGCGAGCGCTCCGTCCTCGACGAGGCCGCGCCGGTGCTCGTCGTCAGCCAGTTCACCCTCTACGCCGACACCCGGAAGGGCCGCCGCCCGTCGTGGAACGCCGCGGCCCCCGCCCCGGTCGCCGAGCCGCTCGTCGACGCCGTCGCCGATGCCCTGCGCGGGCGCGGGGTCGAGGTCGCCACCGGCCGGTTCGGGGCGCACATGGAGGTCGAGCTGGTCGGCGACGGCCCGGTGACGATCGTCCTCGACGTCTGACACCTAGGCTGGACCCATGAACGCGCTCGCCGACGCCCAGTACGTCGTCATCCTCGTGCTGTCGGTCGTCGCCCTCGGGGTCGAGCTGTGGGCCCTCGTCGACTGCGTCCGCCGGCGCGCCGACGCCTTCGTCGCCGCCGGGAAGCGCACGAAGAACTTCTGGCTGCTCGTCACCGGCGTCGCGGCCCTCCTCGGCTTCATCACGGTCGGCAACTCGCGGGCGCTCGGCCTGCTCGGCATCGCGGCGATCATCGGGGCGGGCGTCTACCTCGCCGACGTCCGGCCGGCGCTCGACCAGGTGACCGGGCGCGGCGGTGGCGGCGGACGGCAGGGTCCCTACGGCCCCTGGTGAGGCCGGACGGCGTCCCAGGCGAGCGTCAGCTCCCCGAGGCGCCACCGGGACGGCCCGCCGAGCACCGGCCACCCCGCGTCCCGCACCGCGGTTGCCGTGCCGATGAACCGCTGCCGCACACCGTAGGACGCGAGCGGCGCCTGCCGCAGCCACGCCTCGTCGAGGGCGGCGAGGAGGGCGTGCACCGGCTCACCCGGCACGTTGCGGTGGATGAGCGCCTTCGGCAGGCGTTCCGCGACGACCCCCGGCCGCTCCAGCCCCCGCAGCCGCCACGACAGCGTCAGCGACTCGGGGCCGCCCGCCCCGACCGCCACCCAGGCGGCGAGCCGGCCGAGCTCGTCGCAGGTGCCGTCGACGAGGAGGCCGTCCGGGGCCAGCCGGGCCACCGTCGTCGCCCAGGCCGGCTCCACCTCGTCCTCCGCGTACTGGCGCAGCACGTTGAAGGCGCGCACGAGGACCGGCCGGCGCCCCCCGGGGACCGGCACCTCGAACCCGCCGCGGACGAACCGCAGCCCGGGACGCTCGAGCGGCCGGGCCGCCGCCACCCGGTCCGGGTCGATCTCGACGCCGACGACCTCGACATCGCGACGCACGCGCCGCAGGCGGTCGTGCAGCTCGAGGGCCGTGACCGGTGACGCGCCGTACCCGAGGTCGACGACGACCGGCGTGGCCGGCGCCCGGCGCAGCCGCCACGCCTGCGGACCCGCGAGCCACCGGTCGCAGCGGCGCAGCCGGTTCGGGTTCGTCGTCCCCCGGGTGATGACCCCGACGGGGCGCTGGACGGCCACCGCACCAGCGTAGGCCGCGCGCACGGGGGCGCCCCGACGTCCCGGATGCCCGGCCGGCCCACCTACGCTGGAGCGGTGCTGAGGTGGTGGCGCTCGGAGGGCCGGGAGCAGCGGGTGAGCCTGTCGATGGTCTCGCTCGTCCTCAGCCTGTCCGCCGCGCTCGTCCTCGGGCTCACCTCCTGGGTCCCCCAGGTGCTCGCCCGCGACATCGGCATCACCGACGCCGAGCCGGGCCTGCTCCAGGTGGCCCAGGGCGCGTTCGGCGTCCAGTCGCTCGGGGCGGGGCTCACCGTCACCCTCTACGACCGCGGCTTCCGCCTCTCCCGGGGCAGCACCATCCTCGCCGACACGGTGACCAAGGGCGCGCCGGTCGTCGCGCTCCGCGGCACCCTCGACCCGGGCGACGAGCACCCTCGCGAGGAGGTCACCCGCGTCTACCCGGCGGTGAGCATCGACGCCGTGTCCCGGGACGGCGAGAGCGTCACCTACAGCGGCGTCGTCCACGACGACGCCGACAGCCTCCCGATGCGGATCACCTTCGAGCCGACCGACGGCCGCATCCGGATGGACGTCGCCGTCGAGGGTGCCTCGGCGGTCACCGTCAACCTCGACTGGCGCCCGGCCACGACCGGCATCGCCCCGGCCCTGCCCGAGCGCAACCTCAAGGCGAAGGCGTACTGGGTCGACCCGACGGTCACCGAGCAGCCGGCGTTCACGTGGATCCTCGGCACCGACGTCTCGATCGGCCCGGTCCAGGTCCCGCGCGCCGTCGACCTGCGCCAGGACGGCCGCATCGGCATCCATGTGTGGTCGCCACGGGCCGTGGTCACCGTCACGGACACCCCCCGCCCGGCCGTGGAAGACTCGGCGCCATGACTGAGCCCGCGGGCGCCGGGCGACCCCGCCGGGTCGCGATGGTCACCGTCCACACCTCACCGCTCGCGCAGCCCGGCACCGGGGACGCGGGCGGGATGAACGTCTACGTCCTCGAGGTCGCCCGCCAGCTCGCCCGCCAGGGGACCGCCGTCGACCTCTTCACCCGGACCACGAGCGCGGCCCAGCCGGACGTCGTCGAGGTCGAGCCGGGCGTCGTCGTCCGGCACGTCGCGGCCGGGCCCTACGAGGGCCTGTCCAAGGAGGACCTGCCGGGTCAGCTGTGCGCCTTCGCCGCGGGGATGATGCGGGTCGCCGCGCACGCCCCCCTCGGCTACTACGACCTCGTCCACTCGCACTACTGGCTCTCCGGCCAGGTCGGCTGGCTCGCCGCCGACCGCTGGGGCGTGCCGCTCGTCCACACGATGCACACGATGGCGCGGGTCAAGAACCTCCACCTCGCCGACGGCGACGAGCCCGAGCCGCGCGGCCGCGAGATCGGGGAGGCCCAGGTCGTCGAGGCCGCCGACCGGCTCGTCGCGAACACCGCGCGCGAGGCCGCCGAGCTCGTCGAGCTCTACGGCGCCGACCCCGAGCGGGTGGCGGTCGCGGAGCCGGGGGTCGACCTCGTGACCTTCGCCCCGGGGTCGGTCACCGGGGCCCGGGCCGCGGTCGGGCTGCCGGTCGACGCCGTCGTCCTCGCCTTCGTCGGGCGGATCCAGCCGCTCAAGGGCCCGGACGTCCTCGTCCGGGCGGCCGCCGAGCTGGTGCGCCGCCGGCCCGAGCTGCGCGACCGGCTCGTCGTCGCGGTGCTGGGCGGGGCCAGCGGCTCCGGTGTGCGCAGCCCGATGGGCCTGCCCGAGCTCGCCGAACGGCTCGGCATCGGCGACCTGCTCCGGGTCGTGCCGCCGGTCGACCGCGAGACGCTCGCGCAGTGGTACCGCGCCGCCGACGTCGTGGCCGTCCCGTCGCACAGCGAGTCCTTCGGCCTGGTCGCCGTCGAGGCCCAGGCCTGCGGCACCCCGGTCGTCGCGGCGAACGTCGGTGGGCTGCCGACCGCTGTCGGCGACGGCGGCCTGCTCGTCGACGGCCACGACACGGCCGACTGGGCCACCGCGCTCGGGCGCGTCGCCCTCGACCGCGAGCTGCGGACCTCGTTGTCCCGCAGGGCCGTCGAGCACGCCCAGGGCTTCGGCTGGGCCCGCACCGCCGAGCGGCTGCTCGAGGTCTACGGCGCCGCCCTCGCCCGCCCGAAGGACGTGTCCATCCACGACGCGGAGCGCATCAGCGACGTGCCACGGGCGGTCATCCCGTGAGCGCAGCCGACCTCCTCGCCACCGTCCGGGGGTTCCTCGACGGGTCCGGCCTCGAGTGGGAGCCGGGTGCCCGTGACGACGAGGTCGTCGTCGCGCTGCCCGGTGAGAAGAAGCTCAAGACGGTCGTCTCGCTCGTCTGCGGCGAGACCGCCCTCTCGGTGTCCGCGTTCGTCATCCGCAACCCGGACGAGAACCACGGGGAGGTCTACCGGTTCCTCCTCAGCCGCAACCTCCGGCTGCCCGGGCTCGCCTACGCCGTCGACCGCTCGGGCGACGTGTTCGTCACCGGACGCGTCCCGGTGGCCGGGGTCGACGAGGACTACCTCGACCAGCTGCTCGGTGTCGTGCTCTCGGCCGCGGACGAGCCGTTCAACGAGCTGCTCGTCATGGGCTTCCTCTCCTCGATGCGCAAGGAGTGGGAGTGGCGCGTCTCCCGCGGCGAGAGCCTGCGCAACCTCGAGGCGTTCCGGCACATCCTCGAGCGGCCGGGCGACCCGCCCCGCGAGGGCTGACCGGCCGGTCTCAGCCCGGCGCCCGCCCCGGACCGGTGCACCCACCCGTCGCTAGGCTGGCGACATGACGGAGCACACCCTCATCCTCCTGCGGCACGGCGAGTCCGAGTGGAACCGCAAGAACCTCTTCACCGGGTGGGTCGACGTCGACCTGTCCGACACCGGCCGCGCGGAGGCGGTGCGCGGCGGGCAGCTGATGAAGGACGCCGGGCTGCTCCCCGACGTCGTCCACACCTCGGTGCTGCGCCGGGCCATCACGACCGCCAACCTCGCGCTCGACGCCTGCGACCGGCACTGGATCCCGGTGCGCCGCAGCTGGCGGCTCAACGAGCGGCACTACGGCGCGCTCCAGGGCCTCGACAAGGCCGCGACCCGCGACAAGTACGGCGACGAGCAGTTCATGCTCTGGCGGCGCAGCTTCGACACACCGCCCCCGCCGATCGAGGCCGGCAGCGAGTTCGACCAGACCGGCGACCCGCGCTACGCCGGCGTCGAGGTGCCCGCCACGGAGTGCCTCGCCGACGTCATCCCGCGGATGATGCCCTACTGGGAGAACGACCTTCGCGCCGACCTCACGGCCGGGCACACCGTTCTCGTCACGGCGCACGGCAACAGCCTGCGGGCACTCGTCAAGCACCTCGACGGCATCAGCGACGACGACATCGCCGGACTCAACATCCCGACCGGGATGCCGCTCGTCTACCGGCTCGGCGACGACTTCATGCCGACCGGCCCGGGCGAGTACCTCGACCCGGAGGCCGCGGCCGCTGCCGCCGCGGCGGTGGCGAACCAGGGCCGCTGACCAGAGCCGGGGCCGCGCCCGCCGGCCTCAGGCGTGGTCGGCCGGGAGCCCGAGCCAGGTGGTGCCGGGCACGGCGGCGCCGAACAGGTCGCGGCCGCCGGGCGGGACTCCGTCGTAGGTGCGTCTCCCGGCCGCGTCCTCGACCACGAGCCGGACCGCGCTCGGGCCCGGTGCGTCCAGCACCGGGACCACCGCGCTGCGGCCCTTGAGGGGGACCGCCTTCGAGAGCGGGTGCGCGCCGGTGCTCGTCGCGAGGAGCCGGCAGGTGCGCCCCCCGGCCGGGACGACGACGAGGTAGCGGCCCGTGCCCGGCCGGATGTCGTCCAGCCAGACGACGGCGGGCTCGTCACCGGCGTCGGCCGGGACGACGAACGGCCCGAAGTCGAGGCGGGTGGGCGAGGTGGACCGGCCGTCGTCGTGCACCTCGATGGCCCGGACCACCGCGCCCTCGGGTGTCGTGACCCGGGTGAGCACGACCCGGCCGTCGCCGTCGGTCGCGGAGAGGGCGAAGGGGTCGATGACGCTCCCGCTCGCGATCGAGTCGACGACGACCTCACCACGCAACCGGGTGCGGGGCAGGCCGGTCGCGGAGGCCACCGTCGCCACGAGCTCGGCGACGGGGTCGCCGCGGCCCGGCTGCGTCGCCGCACCCCAGGCCGTCGGCACGAGGACGTAGCCGTCGTAGGAGCCGCAGCGCACCCGGCCCGCGGAGCCCCACGGCCGCTCGACGAGGGCGCTGCCCACCCCGTCGCGCACCGGGACCGCGCGCCAGGTCCGCTCGACCGAGCCCGCGGCCGTCGGGTGGACGACCGGCGAGAAGTCACCGTCACGGACGCCGGGCCGACCGAGGACGACGAGCACGGCCCCGCGCGGAGCGGGCACCCCGAGGGCGACGACGTCCTCGGACCCGTGGAGCACGTCGGCGGCGTAGGGGACGCCGGCGAGCCGCGCGGCCGGGGTGCTGAGCGGCCCCGACCACACCTCGACCCGGGTGCTGCCCGGTGGGGTGCCGTCGTCGAACCGAGCGGCGACGACGACCCGGACGCCGTGCACGTCGTCGGCCCAGAGCAGTCGGGCCCGGTGGCCGGAGCGGTCCACCACTGCCCGCACCCCGGCGTCCGTCGCGAGCCGCCCGCGCGCCGGCCACCGGCTCGTTGAGCGCTCGCTGGAGCGGGCCTGGCGCGTCGTCGTCCAGGCGGGGTCGTCGGGACCGGCCGTCGTCGGCGCGCCGGCCGGCCGACGGGCCGCGGACGCGCCCCCCGAGCCGTCGCGCGCCGCCCCGACCGCCCAGCCGGTGGCCGCGACCCCGGCCGCCAGGGCGCCGCCGACCACCAGCGAGCGGCGGCGCATCCCCCGGACGCGGTCCTCGACGAGAACGGCGGGGTCGGGCGGGTCCGGCTGGGTCCGGGCCAGTCGCTCGACGAGGGCCACGAGGTCGGGGCCGAGCAGCCGGTCGTCCGACGGCAGGCCGGCCGCCGCCCGGGCGCTGCGGTGCGCGTCGAGCAGGCGCGCGCGGACGTCGTCCGGGGGGCGGGCCTGCGTGTCGTCGTCCCACGCCACGCCGGCGGCCAGCACTGCCCGGGCCCCGGGCGTCTCGCGGGCGAGGGCGGCCAGGAGCGAGAGCGGCACGGGGTCGTCCGGGTCGGCGGGGTCGACGGCGGCTGTCCGCAGGACCTCGGGCACGGGGGTGGGTGCGGGCGGCTCGCGCCGGGGACGCGGCCGCGCACCGGAACGGGCCAGCCGGGCGAGCAGCTCGTCGCGGGCCGTCGCCGTCGGGCGCCCCTCCTCGAGCACCTCCGCCCACCGGTTGCGCACGGCGGTGAGCGCGGCCGCCGTCGTCTCGCGCGCCCCGACGGGGTCGAGGGTGGCGAGGAGGGCGACGGCCTCGAGCTCCGACCAGCGCGCGGTGACGAAGTCCGCCGCACCGCGCCCGTCGACCGCCACCGCCCCATCATCACCCCGGCGGCGGCGGTCCCGGACGGGTGGAACAGGGGGAACAGCGCACCGACCCGGGTCGGCGGGGCCAGGTCAGAAGAGCGCGCCCTCGGGGGAGAGGTCGTAGAGGGGTCGCCCGTCGACGTGCACGGCGTCGCGGACGACGCGCCCGTCGGCCGCCCGGACGACGATGCGCAGGTCGGAGCCGTCGGCGGGCGAGGTGGTGAGGGTGACGACCGCGAGTCGCCCGACGAGCCGCGTCGGCCGGGAGAGGACCTGCCCGTCGACGCCCAGCACCTGCACGGTCGCCGCCTGCGCGGGGGAGGTGACGATGGTGCGCGGACGTCCCTCGACGTCCGTGCCGAGCTGGAGGACGAACGGGGCGTCCCGCTCGCGGGCCGGCACGACGAGCGGCTGGTCGGTGAAGGCGGCGTAGGACTCGGCGGAGCCGGTGCGGTACGAGGCGAACCGGACGACACCGCCGCCGGGCGTCGTGACGGCGGTGACGTCGAGCGTCCCCGCGGCCGGGCTCCCCATCATCTCCTGCATCGCCCCCTCGGGCAGCGGGAAGCGGGTGGTGCGGACCGCGAGCCGCCCCACCGGGACGTCGACGCAGGCCGCGACGTCGGCGACCGCCGCAGCCACCAGGTCCTCGCCGTTCCGCGCCGGGTCGACGTGGGGCAGGGGCCCGTCGTAGCCGGCCATCCGCAGCCGGCTGGCCGGTCCGGCGGCGCGCTCGAGCCGCACCGCGCCGACGCCCTCGGTCATCGGGACCGCCTGCCAGGCCCGCTCGATGCGGCCGTCGGGGAGCGGGCGGACGGCGAGCGAGACCTCGGCGCCGTCGACGTCCGGGCGGGCGAGGGTGACGACGAGGGCGCCGCCGCTGCTCGGCAGGGCCACGGCGACGAGGTCCTGGCGGTCGTAGATGCCGTTGTACCCGAGCTCCGCGACGGTCAGCCCGGGGACGGCCGTGCCCGCCGGTCCGCTCCAGGCCCGCACGACCGAGGACAGGGGGTCGTCGACCTGCGGGTCGGTCGCCACGACGACGCGCAGGGGACCCGCGTCCGCGGCGTAGAGCAGCCGGGAGAGGTTGCCCGCCGTGGCGACGAGCGCCGCCACCCCTGGGTCGCCGGCCAGCGAGCCCCGAGGCGGCCAGCGGGTCGTCGAGGCCCACGCGGGGTCGTCCGGGCCGGCCGTCGACGGCGCCGGTCGCGGAGTGCGCCGGACCGGCGGCCCTGAGGCGGTGGAGCCGGTGGAGCCGGCGGCGGCCCAGGCGACC
>NZ_DAOLAC010000034.1:0-10106 GCF_035325325.1 Phycicoccus sp.
CCGCCTTCGCGTTGCGGACGGCGTCCTCGATGCGGTGCTTGCGCTCCTTGAGCTCGACCTCGGTGGCCGCGCCCGCCTTGATGACGGCGACGCCGCCGGCGAGCTTGGCGAGGCGCTCCTGGAGCTTCTCGCGGTCGTAGTCGGAGTCCGACTTCTCGATCTCGGCCCGGATCTGGTTGACCCGGCCCTGGATCGCGTCGTTGTCGCCGGCGCCCTCGACGATCGTCGTCTCGTCCTTGGTGACGACGACCTTGCGGGCCTTGCCGAGCAGGCTGAGGTCGGCGGTGTCGAGCTTGAGGCCGACCTCCTCGGAGATGACCTGGCCACCGGTGAGGATGGCGATGTCGCCGAGCATGGCCTTGCGACGGTCACCGAAGCCCGGGGCCTTGACGGCGACGGACTTGAAGGTGCCACGGATCTTGTTGACGACGAGCGTGCTCAGGGCCTCGCCCTCGACGTCCTCGGAGATGACGAGCAGCGGCTTGCCGGACTGCATGACCTTCTCGAGGAGCGGCAGCAGGTCCTTGATCGAGCCGATCTTGGAGTTCGCGATGAGGACGTAGGGGTCCTCGAGCACGGCCTCCATGCGCTCGGTGTCGGTGACGAAGTAGTGGCTGATGTAGCCCTTGTCGAAGCGCATGCCCTCGGTGAGCTCGAGCTCGAGGCCGAAGGTGTTGCTCTCCTCGACGGTGATGACGCCTTCCTTGCCGACCTTGTCCATGGCCTCGGCGATCATCTCGCCGATCTGGGGGTCGGCGGCGCTGATCGACGCGGTCGCGGCGATCTGCTCCTTGGTCTCGACGTCCTTCGCGCTGCCGAGCAGCTCGTCGGAGACGGCGCGCACGGCCTTCTCGATGCCGCGCTTGAGCGCCATCGGGTTGGCACCGGCGGCGACGTTGCGCAGGCCCTCGCGGACGAGCGCCTGGGCGAGGACGGTGGCCGTCGTCGTGCCGTCACCGGCGACGTCGTCGGTCTTCTTGGCGACCTCCTTGACGAGCTCCGCACCGATCTTCTCGTACGGGTCGTCGAGCTCGATCTCCTTGGCGATGGAGACGCCGTCGTTGGTGATGGTGGGGGCGCCCCACTTCTTCTCCAGGACGACGTTGCGGCCCTTGGGGCCGAGCGTGACCTTGACGGCGTCGGCGAGGGTGTTCATGCCTCGCTCGAGACCGCGGCGCGCCTCCTCATCGAAAGCGATGATCTTGGCCATTCGGGTGGTTCCTCCCACGCGAATCGAAGGTGGGACCGGAGGGTGCCCGCGACGGACGGACCGGGGCCGCGGCTCACGTCACCGTCGGCGCACCGGACCTCACCGGACCGGTCGGTACTTATCACTCTCATGATGAGAGTGCTAACGCTCATTATTGGCACTCTCCCCCGGAGAGTGCAAACGGTCCGCGGCCGCGGGTGCCCGCGCGAGGTCAGTCACGGGCGGTCAGACCTTCGGGGGTGGCTCCCTCGAGCGCGACCCGGAGGGAGGCGTCGGCCTCGGAGGTCACCGGGTCGGCGAGGTCGGCGACGAAGACCGCGACGGCCTCCCGGGCCGGGTTGCCGTCGAGCTCGTGCAGCACCTCGCGCCACGCGGCGAGGTTCGGGTGCTCGAGCGCGGTGCACGCCTCGGCCGGTGCGAGGGACTCTACGGCCGCCTCGAGGTCGCCGCGGGACAGCGGCAGCGTGGCCGTCGAGCCGTCGTGGCCGAGGATGGTCGCGAGGACCACGGCGGGCAGCCCGTGCCGCCCCCCTGGGGCGTTGACGTGCGCGAACACCCACTCCGGGGTCGACGAGGCCGGCGAGAGCGCGACCGCGTGCGCGGCCGGCTCACGCCATCCCCCGATCCGGGCGGCGAGGTGGTCGCGGATCGCCGCGAGGCCCTCCGGGGTGCTCCAGTCCAGGTCGCTCATCGAGCCATCGCGTCAGGGCCGGAGACCGACCACGGTCCGGCCGTGCGACCGTGCCGCGCACGGGCGCGGGTGCGACCAGGTGAACACTGGGTGAACGGGACCCCTCACCTTGGTGAAGCCGGGGTGGCGACCCCACACTGGTGCCTCGTGGACGCACCGACCCTCATCCTCGTGCTCGTCGTCGTGACGGCACTGGCCTTCGACTTCACCAACGGGTTCCACGACACCGCGAACGCGATGGCCGCCTCGATCTCCACCGGGGCCCTCGCGCCGAAGGTCGCGGTCGGTCTCTCCGCGGTGCTCAACCTCGTCGGTGCCTTCCTGTCGGTCGAGGTCGCCCTCACCGTGTCCAACGCGGTCATCAAGATCCAGGACAAGAGCGGCGCACCACGCCCCGAGCTGCTGACCAACGGCGGGGAGGCCCTGCTCCTCATCGTCCTCGCCGGGCTCGTCGGCGGCATCGTCTGGAACCTGCTCACCTGGCTGCTCGGCCTGCCCTCGAGCTCGTCGCACGCGCTGCTCGGCGGCCTGACCGGTGCCGGCGCCGCCGGCCTCGGCCTCGCCGGGGTCAAGTGGACGGGCGACGGCACCAAGCTCGACGGCGTCGTCGGCAAGATCCTCCTGCCCTCGCTGCTCTCCCCGGTGGTCGCCCTCGTCGTGGCGTTCGTCGGCTGCTGGCTCGTCCACCGCATCACCGCGTCGGTCATGGGCCGCCTCGACGAGCGGTACTTCCGCTGGGGCCAGATCGGCTCGGCGTCCCTCGTCTCGCTCGCGCACGGCACCAACGACGCGCAGAAGACGATGGGCGTCATGACCCTCGCCCTCATCGCGAGCGGCCACTGGGACCGCACGGACGCCGTCCCGATCTGGGTCAAGGTGAGCGCCGCGACGGCCATCGCCCTCGGCACCTGGATCGGCGGCTGGCGGATCATCCGCACCCTCGGCAAGGGCCTCGTCGACATCACGCCGCGCCAGGGCCTCTCCAGCGACGGCGCGACCGCGGCGGTCCTCCTCGCCTCGAGCCACCTCGGCTTCGCGCTCTCGACGACGCACGTCGCGACCGGGTCGGTGCTCGGCGGCGGCCTCGGGCGCGGCACCCACGTGCGGTGGGCCACGGCCGGCCGGATGGTCGTCGCCTGGGCGCTGACCTTCCCGATCGCCGCCCTCGCCGGCGCGCTCACGTGGTGGGTCGGCCACACCCTCGGCGGCGTGCCCGGAGCGCTGCTCGTGTTCGTCATCCTCTGCGTGGCCTCCGGGTGGATGTACCACCGCTCGCGCCGGCAGCACGTCGGCGCGCACAACGTCAACGCCGAGTGGGACCGGCCGACCGACGTCGTCGACCACCCCGCCCCCGCCAAGACCCCCACCCGCTGAGAGGACCCACCATGCGCAGCATCGAGCTCGCCCTGGAGGGCGCCGGACGCGTCCTCGTCGCCGGCCTCCTCTTCGGTGCCGGCCTCCCTGTCGTCTACGCGGTCGCGATGCGGGCCCTGACCCTCGGCGCCGTCGACGACGGGGACGGTAGGGTGCGCTACTCCCCGCTCGGGCGCACCGTCGCGGGCCTGCTCGTCGCGGTGATCGTCGTCGGGGTCCTCGTCGGCCTCCTCCTCATCGTCGCGGGCGGCTTCGGCAAGGCGGTCAGCTTCGAGCACGTCATCCCGACCATCGTCGACAAGAAGTGAGTCCGCAGATGCCCCAGCTGTCGCACTCGGTCATCGCCCACATCCGGGCCGGTTTCCCCGACGGCGTCCCCGACTCCGAGGCCGCCGCGCTCAACGCGGTCCTCCACGAGCAGCTCGGCACCGACGCCGCGCACGACGTCCTGCGCAAGCTCGCCGCCGAGAAGCTGCTGTCGCGCAAGGCGGTCCGGGCCCTGGTCCCCGAGGACGACCAGGTGCGCCAGGTGTCGGCGAAGCTCGTGCTCGGCGGCTGGCCGCTCGGTGGGATGGAGGACGAGGACGAGGCACCGCCGCGCGAGGGGAGCCCGCTCGCCCGCATCGTCAACTGGCTGCGCGAGGGATACCCGGGCGGGGTGCCCGAGCACGACTACGTGCCGCTGCTGGCGCTGCTGGAGCGGCGGCTCACCCGCTCGGAGGTCAAGAAGGTCGCCAAGGCGCTCCGCCGGGCCGACGTCAGCCCGGCCGGGCCGTCGGACATCGCCGCCGCCATCACCGAGTACACGCACGCCGACCCGAGCGACCAGGACCTGCGCCGGGTGCGCGACCAGCTCGCCAAGAAGGGCTGGCCGGTCGAGTTCCCCGACCCCGACCTCCCCTGACCCCGACGCGCTCCGGATGGCGGACCCCGTCGAGTGAGCAGAACACGCCGTGTGAGCTGCTGCGCATGCGGCGTGTTCTGTTCACTCGACGGGTGGGTCGGGGCCGGACGCAGTGACGCCCGTCCGGCTTCCCTCACGGACGGGCGTCGCTGGTACTGGGGGCTGCCGGCTCAGGGCTCCATGCCGAGCCGACGGGCCGAGCGGGCGCGCTGGCGGCTGGCCCGCAGCCGGCGCAGCCGCTTGACGAGCATCGGGTCGTGGGCGAGCGCCACGGGGTTGTCGATGAGGGCGTTGAGCACCTGGTAGTACCGCGTCGAGCTCATGTCGAACAGCTCCTTGATCGCGGTCTCCTTCGAGCCTGCGTACTTCCACCACTGCCGCTCGAAGGCGAGCACCTCGCGGTCGCGCTCGGACAGCTCGGGTGCACTGACGGCAGTCGTGACCTGTTCGGACGCGGCGCTCACGGTGATTGTTCGACCCTTCCCTGCGTGGTGGCTGCGACCCTCACTGTAGCCGCCGAATTGCACCCGTGTCATTCGGGTGCCGACATCGACCGCGTGTCGGCTGGACAACGAGCCGAACGGCCGACTCACGAGTCACACCCGCACCATCCGACCCACGGCCGCCGGCCCCGCGCTCAGGCCATCGTGTCGAGGATGGCGCTGATGTCGGCCTCGGTCGTCGCCGGGTTGACGATGGCGAAGCGGGCCAGCGTCTCGCCGTCGTGCGAGGTCGGCACGACGAAGGCGAACTCGTCGGCGAGCATCCGGTCCGACCACTCCTGGTAGTCGGCCGGCGACCACCCGAGCCGACGGAAGACGACGACCGACAGGTCCCGCTCGCGGACCAGCTCGAGCTCGGGACGCCGCAGCACCTCGGCCTCGGCGAAGCGGGCCACCTCGAGGGTGCGCTCGATCGCGCCCGTGTACGCGTCCGTGCCGTTGACGACCAGCGAGAACCAGAACGGCAGCCCGCGGGCGCGGCGGGTCAGCCCGACGGAGTAGTCGGTCGGGTTCCACTCCGGGGCCTCGGTGAGGACGTCGAGGTAGCCGGCCTTCTGCGTGTGCGCGGCCCGGGCCAGGGCGGGCTCGCGGTAGAGCAGCGCACAGCAGTCGAAGGGCGCGAAGAGCCACTTGTGGGGGTCGACGATGAACGAGTCGCAGTGCTCGATCCCCGTGTACAGGTGGCGGACCGACGGCGCGGCGAGCCCCGCACCGCCGTAGGCCCCGTCGACGTGCAACCAGACCCCGTACTCGCGGCAGACCTCCGCGACCGAGGCGAGGTCGTCGACGATGCCGAAGTTCGTCGTCCCCGCCGTCGCGACGACCGCGAAGAACGTCTCCGGGCCGTGCTCCTCGAGGACGCGACGCAGCGCCGGCCCGGTGAGCCGCCAGCCGTCGTCGCCGGGGACCCCGACGAGCTCGGCGTCCATCACCTCGCACGCCGACGCGATCGAGCTGTGCGCGCCGGTGGTCGCCGCCACCCGCCAGGGCCGCACGCCCGGCTCGGCCCGGTGCCGCGCGGTCGCGCGGGCCGCGACGAGCGCGGAGAGGTTGCCGATGGTCCCGCCGGGCACGAACACCCCACCCGCGGAGTCCGGCATCCCGACGAGGTCGGCGATCCAGCGCAGCGCCTGGTTCTCGGCCCACACCGCCCCGGACCCCTCGAGCCACGAGCCCGCGTAGATCGAGGACGCGCCGACGACCAGGTCGAAGACGACCGACGCGTCGCTCGGGGCGCACGGGATGAAGGAGAGGTAACGCGGGTGGTCGACCGAGAGGCAGGCCGGGGCCAGCTCGTCGGCGAAGAGCCGCATCGCCTCGCGACCGCCGAGGCCGGCCGGCGTCACGGTGCGTCCGAGCGCGGCGTCGAGGTCCTCCTGGGTGCGCACCCGGTCGAGCGGGGGCTCCATCCGGATGCGTTCCTCGGCGTACGCGGTGACGGCGTCGAGGAGGGCCGAGAGCTCCTCGTGGGCGTTCGGGGAGTACGGCGAGGTGGGGTGCACGGCCGGAGTCTAGGAGGCCGGGGCCCCCAGCAGGAGCGTGGCCAGGGCCGCCACCTCGCCCACCAGCGCGTCGGGAGCCGCGGCGGCCAGCGCGTCCGCCTCCCCGGCGCCCCAGGCCACGGCGACAGCGGCCATCCCGGCGGCCCGGGCCGCCCGCACGTCGACCGTCGCGTCCCCGACGTACACGCAGGTCAGGGGGTCGACGCCGAGGACCGAGGCCCCGTGCAGCAGCGGGTCCGGGGCCGGCTTGTGGCGGTCGGTGTCCTCGAGCCCCACGACGACGTCGACGAGGTGGTCGATGCCGACCCCCTCGAGGGCGAGGCGCGCGGTCTCCCGGCGCTTGGAGGTGACGACCGCCGTCGCGACACCGGCCGCGGCCAGGGACTCGAGCAGCTGCGGGACCCCGTCGTAGCGCCGGATGAGCCGCGCCGTGTTCGCGAGGTTCCACTCGCGGTAGGCGGCGTCCAGGGCGTGCCCGTGGTCGGGTTCCTCCTCGAGGAGGGCCGGCAGCAGCGGCCGGCCGATCCAGGCCCGGGCCCGGGCCTCCTCGACCTCCTCGCCGAGCACGGTCCGGAACGCGTGCTGGTAGGAGGCGACGATGAGCGGGATGGTGTCGGCCAGCGTGCCGTCGAGGTCGAAGAGCACGGTGGGCCACGGCGGCGCGGCGGAGGGCTGGGTGGTCACCCGTCCATCCTCCCCGGCGCCGCCGCGGCCGCGGTGGCCGGCCCGGCCGTCGGGACGCCGGACGGGGCCCGCCGGGGTCCGCCGAGGTCAGCGCAGGGTCTGGCGCACCGCCCCGAGCGCCGAGTCGAGGACGGTCCGCAGGGTCTCGACGGTCAGCGCCTCGACGCCGGCCGCCGCGTCGGCCCGGCGCAGCTCGGCCCGCACCTCGTCGCGGAACCGCCGCACGAGGGCGTCGGCCTCCGCGTACCGGGCGTGCGAGGCCGACCGCGCGTCCCGGACGGGCCCGGTGTGCCGGACCGCGCCGGCCCGGGCCTCCTGGGCGGCCGCCGCGAGCTCGGCCCGCAGGCCGTCCATCGTCCCCCGCACGTCGTCGCGGACGCGGGCGGCGCGGTCGCGCACGGTGCCGGCGATGTCCTCCTCGAGGGCGGCGAGCTCGCCCCGGCGCTCGGCGAGCTCACCGCGGCCCTCGGCGGTCAGCTCGTAGGTGCTGCGCCGCCCGCCGTCGCTGCGCGCCACGAGCCCCTCCTCCTCGAGTCGGGCCAGCCGCGGGTACACGGTGCCGGCGCTCGGCCGGTAGGTGCCGCCGAAGCGGTCCGAGAGCGCGGTGATCACCTCGTAGCCGTGCATCGGCCGCTGCTCGAGGAGGGCGAGCAGGTAGAGCCGCAGCTGCCCGTGCTGGAAGACCGGCGGCATCTCAGGCGTCCTCGCCGGTGCTCGCGGTGCGGGCCAGGCGGCCGCTCCCGCGCAGCAGCGTGACGTCGCCGGTCACCGTGCTCGTGCTCACCGTGCTGCCGCCGGCGCCGGAGCGCAGGTCGACGACCCGGGTGCCCGGCGTCGGCACCGAGTGCTCCTCGCCGTCGACGACGAGCCGGCCGCTCACCGCCTTGGCCGTCACGTGCACCCCCTCGTCGGCCGGCAGCCGCACGGTGACGGCGCCCGAGACCGTCGTCACCGACGTGCGGGTCGACCCGGCGGTGACGTCGAGGGCGACCGCGCCGGAGACCGAGTTGGCGTGGACCTCGGCCAGCGCGCCGGAGGCCGCGAGCTCGCCGGAGACCGAGTTGAGGGTGAGGTCACCGTCGTGCTCCCGAACGACGATCTCGCCGGAGACCGTGCTGGCGGTGAGCCGTCCCTGCGTGCCGTCGACGACGAGGGCGCCGGAGACCGTCGAGACCGACACCTGCCCCTCGAGACCCGCGACGAGCCCCTCGGCGCTGACGGTGCCGACCTTGGCCGCGATGCTGCGCGGCACGGCGAGGCTGACGTCGGCACGGTCGCGGTCGCGGAAGTTGCGGAACTTCTCGAGCCACCCCTCCCAGCCACCGAGGGTGAAGGCGTAGCCCACCCGCAGCTCGCCGCCGTCGAGGTCGACCTCGAGCGGGCGGCCGACCACCTCGTGCACCTCGAGGAGGACGCCCGGGGCGTCGTGGACGACGACGTCGACCCGACCCCCGACGAGCTGCACCCGGAGGGCGCGCACGTCCTCCACCTCGATGACCTGCGGGCCGCTGACGACCCAGGACTCCTCGGACATCGGAGACCCCTTTCGCGATATGTCGTGTAACGAGTTCACGATATATCGCGATATGTCGCGAGCGCAAGGCCCGCCGGGCGCCGAACCGTCAGCGGATGACCGGCTCGACCCCGAGCTCCTCGAGGAGCGCGAGGACGCGAGCGCGGATCGCGTCGCGCACCCCCCGGACCATCGCGAGGTCCTGCCCGGCGGGGTCGTCCAGGACCCAGTCCTCGTAGCGGACGCCGGGGAAGTACGGGCAGGTGTCGCCGCAGCCCATCGTCACGACGACGTCGGAGGCCTGGACCGCGTCGGCGGTGAGCACCTTCGGGCGCTCGGCGGCGATGTCGATGCCCTCCTCGCGCATCGCCTCGACGGCGACCGGGTTGACCGCGTCGCCGGGCGCGCTGCCGGCGGAGCGCACCTCGACGGCGCCGCCGGAGAGGGCGGTGAGGTAGGCGGCCGCCATCTGCGAACGGCCCGCGTTGTGGACGCAGACGAAGAGGACCGAGGGACGGTCAGGCACGGGAGAACCCCTTCCGGAGGGCGAGCGAGACGTAGACGAGGGCGACGAGCACCGGCACCTCGATGAGCGGGCCGACGACCCCGGCGAGGGCCTGGCCCGAGGCGGCGCCGAAGGTGGCGATGGCGACCGCGATGGCCAGCTCGAAGTTGTTGCCGGCGGCGGTGAAGGCGAGCGTGGTCGTCCGGGCGTAGCCGAGGCCGAGGAGGCGGCCGAGGAGGAACCCGCCGCCCCACATGAGGGCGAAGTACGCGAGCAGCGGCAGGGCGATGCGGGCGACGTCGAGCGGGCGGCTCGTCACCTGCTCGCCCTGCAGCGCGAAGAGCACGACGATGGTGAAGAGCAGGCCGTAGAGCGCCCACGGGCCGACCTTGGGCAGGAACGACCCCTCGTACCGGTCTCTCCCCCAGCGCTTCTCGCCGACCCGCCGCGAGAGGTAGCCCGCGACGAGCGGGACGCCGAGGAAGACGAGGACCGAGCGGGCGATGTCCCACGGCGAGACGTCGAGGCCCGCCTGCTCGAGCCCGAGCCAGCCCGGGAGCACCGACAGGTAGAACCAGCCGAGGGCGGCGAAGGCGACGACCTGGAACACCGAGTTGAGGGCGACGAGGACCGCCGCCGCCTCCCGGTCGCCGCACGCGAGGTCGTTCCAGATGATGACCATCGCGATGCAGCGGGCGAGCCCGACGACGACGAGGCCGGTGCGGTACGCGGGCAGGTCGGGCAGGAGGAGCCAGGCCAGGGCGAACATCACGGCGGGGCCGACGAGCCAGTTGAGGACGAGGCTCGCGACGAGCATCCGGCGGTCCCCGGTGACGGTGTCGAGCCGGTCGTAGCGGACCTTGGCCAGCACCGGGTACATCATCACCAGCAGCCCGAGCGCGATGGGCAGCGAGACGCCGTCGACCTCGACCGCGGAGAGCGCGGCGCCGAGCCCGGGCACGAGCCGGCCGAGGAGGAGACCCGCGACCATCGCGAGCCCGATCCAGGCGGGGAGCCAGCGGTCGAGGGTGGACAGGCGTGCGGCGACCGCCGGGTGGCCGGTCGTCGGCGCGTCGGGTGCGGCTGGAATGTCGTCGCAGTGCCCGGCCAGGGCCTCGTCGATCGCGTTGTCCACGACCTCGAACACCATGTGGTGCAAGCCGGAGCCATCATCCGTGTCGCCGATGTACATGCCGGGGCGCTTGCGGACCGCCTCGAGG
>NZ_DAOLAC010000034.1:10116-11160 GCF_035325325.1 Phycicoccus sp.
CGGCGGTCACCGGCAGCAGGCCTCCTCGGCCGCGCGCTCGGCGTGCCCGGCCGCGGGCGTGCAGCAGGTGCCGTCGCCGGCGACCCCCTCGACCGGCCGGTCGAAGGCGTCCCGCGGCTGCGCCGGGGCCTCGTCCTTGACCGTGTAGACCTCCCACGGAGCGCCGGCCGGGTCGTGCACCCAGACCTTGTCCTGGAGGGCGTAGCAGCAGGTCGTGTCGTCCTCGTCGAACGCGGCGAGGCCGGCCGACGCGAACCGCTCCCGGGCCGCGCGCACCTCGTCGGTCGAGGCGACCTCGACCCCGAGGTGGTTGAGGGCGCCGGTGACGCCGGCGCCGCGGGCGTCCGCCGGGGTCTCGACGAGGACGAGCTTGAGCGGCGGCTCGGCGACGGCGAAGTTCGCGTAGCCGGGGCGGCGCTTGTGCGGCTCGACCCCGAACATGGCGGAGTAGAAGGCGATCGAGGCCTCGAGGTCGCTGACGTTGAGGGCCAGCTGGACGCGACCGGTCGCGGGCGTGGGGGCGGACATGGAACCTCCGGTGGCGGGTCTCCTGCATCGACAGTCATCGATGCCTATGCCACGCAGCACACCACATCACATCGATGTGTGTCAATATGGAGCCTCATCACCCTGAGGAGGACGTCGTGCCGGTCCGCGAGCTGCCCCTGGCCGCCCCCACCACCGCGTCGTGCTGCGGCATCGGCGTCGACGGCGGGCTCGGCCGCGAGGAGGCCGAGCGGAGCGCGATCCTGCTCAAGGCCGTCGCCGACCCGGTGCGGCTCCGGCTGCTCAGCGCGATCCGGGCCACCGCGGACGGCGAGGCCTGCGTCTGCGACCTCACCGACCTCGTCGGCCTCGCCCAGCCCACGGTCTCGCACCACCTCAAGGTCCTCACGTCGGCCGGCCTGCTCGAGCGCGAGCGCCGCGGCACCTGGGCCTGGTACCGGCTCGTGCCGGCCCGGCTGGCCGACGTCCGCGGCATCTTCGACTGATATGTAGCGGTTTCCTGTCAAGTGGGCAGGGCGAGGCGCCGCCGGGCTGGGT
>NZ_DAOLAC010000034.1:11170-43155 GCF_035325325.1 Phycicoccus sp.
CGGGGGGCCCGCGCCCCGTGGGCTGGGTCCCGGCTGGTGCGGGGGGGGCGGGCCGCCGCCCGCGCCACCTTCGACTGCCCCCCCCGGTATGGGGGGGCAGCGATGCCCCCCCCGCCCGCCCCGACCGCCGCGAAACCGTTGCGCGAGCTGGTCCACCCGACGTGGGCGGCGGCCCTGGCACCGGTCGAGGACACCGTCGCCCGGCTCGGCGAGTTCCTCCGCGCCGAGGTCGCGGCGGGCCGTGGCTACCTGCCGGGCGGACCGCACGTGCTGCGCGCCTTCCAGCGCCCCCTCGACGCCGTGAAGGTGCTCATCGTCGGCCAGGACCCCTACCCCACGCCGGGGCACGCGATGGGCCTGTCCTTCTCGGTCGCGCCGGACGTGCGGCCCGTCCCGCGCAGCCTCGTGAACGTCTACCAGGAGCTCGGCACCGACCTCGGCCTGCCGACGCCCGCCTCCGGAGACCTCACGCCGTGGGCCGACCAGGGCGTCCTCCTCCTCAACCGCGTCCTCACCGTGGCGCCGGGGAAGCCGGCCAGCCACCGGGGCCTCGGCTGGGAGGAGGTCACCGGGCGCGCCATCGAGGCACTCGTCGAGCGCGGCGGCCCCCTCGTCGCCATCCTGTGGGGACGCGACGCCCGTTCTCTCGCACCGCTGCTGGGAGACGTCCCACGCATCGAGTCGGCCCACCCCAGCCCGCTCTCGGCGCGCAACGGCTTCTTCGGCTCCCGCCCGTTCTCCCGCGCCAACGCCCTGCTCACCGAGGCCGGCGCCACACCCGTCGACTGGAGGCTCCCGTGACCACCCGCCCCGACGACCGCCGGGTCTGGACCCGCTACGTCGCGATCGGCGACTCCTTCACCGAGGGGATGTCCGACCCCGACCCCGAGCGTCCGGACGCCTACGTGGGATGGGCCGACCGGCTGGCCCGCTCCCTCGACGCGCTCGCCGAGGCCGAGCACCTGCCGTTCGGCTACGCCAACCTCGCGGTGCGCGGACGCACGCTCTCCGACGTCGTCGGCCCACAGCTCGACGCCGCCCTGACGATGACCCCCGACCTCGTGTCGATGGTCGGCGGGGGCAACGACCTGCTCCGCCCGAGTGTCGACCTCGACGGCCTGGCCGGGCGGCTCGAGGAGGCCGTCGTGCGCATCCGGGCCACCGGCGCCGACGTGCTCCTCGCCACCCCGACCGACACGCGCGACGCCGGCCTCTTCCGGGCGCTGCGCGGCCGGCACGCGGTCCACGCCGCCAACCTCTTCACCATCGCCCAGGACCACGGCTGCCACGTCCTCAACCTCTGGGGGATGCGCGCCCTGCGCGACTGGCGGATGTGGGCCGAGGACCGGATCCACCTGACGACCGAGGGCCACCGGCGGGTCGCCCTCGCCGCGCTCACCGCCCTCGGCCACGACACCGACGTCGCCGACTGGTCGACCCCGCTGCCCCCGGCGGACCGCGCCACCCGCTCCGAGGAGCTGCGCGGGCACGCCGAGTGGGTGCGCACGCACGCGGCCCCGTGGGTCGAGCGCCGGGTGCGCGGCACGTCCTCGGGCGACACCCGCTCGGCCAAGCGGCCCGAGCTGCAGCACTTCCGCGACCCCGACGCCGCCCCGGACCACCAGGCCCTCCCCGACCGCTGACCGCCCCCCGGCCCCCGGCCCCCGGCCCCCGGTCGAACGACGAGGACGTGCCGTCCGGGGCTCCCGCGGGACGGCATGTCCTCGTCGTTCGTCGGGTGGATGGGCCGGCGAGCACGCGTTTTGTTGGACGTCCAAGTACCTCGGTACGCTCGACGCCATGCCAGCGACGAGGCTCATGCCGACCGAGGAGGGCCAGGACCTCATCGACCTGACCCGCGAGATCTGCGCCAAGGAGCTGCGCCCGCGGGTCGACGACGCCGAGCGGGCCGCCGCGACCGGCGAGCAGTTCCCGACCGAGGTCTTCCGCACGCTCGGCGGCGCGGGCCTGCTCTCGCTCCCCCACCCCGAGGAGCACGGCGGGTACGGCCAGCCCTACGAGGTGTACCTCCAGGTCGTCGAGGAGGTCGCCAGCGCCTGGATGAGCGTCGCCGTCGGGGTCTCGGTCCACTCGCTGACCGCGTTCCCGGTGACGACCTTCGGCACCGACGCCCAGCGCGCCGCCCTGCTGCCCGGGATGCTCTCCGGCGACCAGCTGGGGGCCTACTGCCTCTCCGAGCCGCTCGCCGGCAGCGACATCGCGTCGATGACCACGCGGGCGACCCGCGACGGCGACTCCTACGTGCTTAAGGGCCGCAAGGCGTGGATCAGCCACGCCGGGCACGCCGACTACTACACCACCTTCGCGCGCACCTCCGACGACGGCGGGCGCGGGCTCTCCTGCCTCGTCGTGCCGGCCGACGCCGAGGGCCTCTCCTTCGGCACGCCGGAGAAGAAGATGGGCCTGCACTGCGACACCGTGCGCGAGGTGATGTTCGACGACGTGCGGGTCGACGCCGACCGTCGCATCGGCGAGGAGGGCCAGGGGATGTCGATCGCCCTCGCCGCCCTCGACGCCGGCCGGCTGGGCATCGCCGCTGCCGCGACCGGGCTGGCCCAGGCCGCCCTCGACCTCGCCGCCGGCTACGCGAAGGAGCGGCAGCAGTTCGGCCGCGCCATCGGCGAGTTCCAGGGCCTCGCCTTCCTGCTCGCCGACCTCGAGGCCGCCGTGACGAGCGCCCGCGCCACCTACCTGCACGCCGCCCGCCTCAAGGACGCCGGCCGCCCCTTCTCGAAGGAGGCCGCCGTCGCCAAGCTCGTCGCCACCGACGCCGCGATGCGGGTGACCACCGACGCCGTCCAGGTCCTCGGCGGCGCCGGCTACACCCAGGACTTCCCGGCCGAGCGCTACATGCGCGAGGCCAAGGTGACCCAGATCTTCGAGGGCACCAACCAGATCCAGCGGCTGGTCATCGGCCGGCACGTCCTGCGCTGACCCCGGAACCGGATGCCGCGCCCGGGCGTCCGAGCCCCGAGGACCCGACCGGAAGGACCACCGTGCGCACCCGCCTCCTGATCACCGCCGCCCTCGCCGCCGCCACCCTCAGCGCCTGCGGCAGCGCGACGAGCGGCACCGGCTCCACCGACGGCGGCAGCACCGCGCCCAGCAGCGCGCCCCCGAGCGCGACGTCCACGCCCTCGCTCCCCGGGCCCTCGAGCACCCCGACCGTCCCGCCACCCGCCGACTCGACGCTGCCCGTCGGCCTCGAGGACCGGCCGGAGGTCAAGGCCGCGATGGCCGACGCCGCGGGCCGGGCGGGCATCGTGCCGGGCCAGGTCGTCCTCGCCGGGTACCTGCCGGTGACCTGGGCCGACGGCTCGCTCGGCTGCCCACAGAAGGGGATGGCCTACCCGCAGATGACGGTCGAGGGCGAGCTGCTGCTGCTGCGCGTCGACCAGCGCGTCATGGAGTACCACGCGCGGCTGAACGGTCCGTTCACGTACTGCGCGAACCCCAGCGGCGCGTACCGCCCGCGCACCGCCGGCTGATCGGAGCCCGACGAGCAGGGGACCGGGCCATCTCATACGTGGCCCGGTCCCGAACCACCGTAGGCACTGCGTCCCTCCCGTGGACGAACCGACACGCGGCCGTCCGACGAACGTCGAACGAACTCCCGGTGCGGAATCCGCGCCGGCGCTCAGTCGTCGGGGTCGCGCGAGATGCCGGGCAGCAAGGTCTCGCCCCGGCGCAGGGCGTCGAGCGCCTCGGGGTGTGCAGCCTCGACATGCGCCAGTCCCTTGCGGCGGTAGCGCACGAGCTGCACCGCCCCGAGGCCCCAGAAGACGAACTGCACCGACATCGCGAGCCGGAAGTCCTCGAGCGTGTACTCCTGCGGACCGCCGGGAGCCAACCGGTCGAGGACCACGCCGATGAGCGCGATGGCCAGCAGCGACGCCGTGAAGCCACCGATGTTGACCACGCCGGTCGCCCGCCCGAGCCGCGAGGAAGGGTGAAAGGTGCGGGCGAGGTCGAACCCCACCATCGAGCCCGGTCCGCCGACCGCCGTGACGACGGCGAGGAGGAAGAGCAGCCACGTGGGCGCCGGTCCCGGCCACAGGAGGACGACCGCCCAGGTCGTCGCGATGACGCCGACGATCCCGAGGACCAGCTGCGAGCGGCGGTACGGCATCCGGGCGGTGAACGCGGCGACGACCGGGCCGGCCCCCATCGCGGTGAAGGTCATGACGACGAGGACGAGGGACGCGGTGCGCGGCGCGAGGCCCTCGGCGACGAGGAAGGGGTAGCCCCAGAGCATCGTGAAGACGGTGGCGCCGAACTGCGACGAGAAGTGCACCCACAGCCCCAGCCGGGTGCCGGGGTTGCCCCACACCTCGGCGAGCGTGCGGGCCAGCGCGCGCACCTTGATCCGCTCGACCGCCTCGCCGCGGTAGGGCGAGTCCTTGACGACGAGGAGCAGCCCGACCGAGAGCACGACCCCGACGCCACCGGCCGTCGCGAAGGAGCGGGTCCAGCCGAAGGTCGCGAGGGCGGCAGCCAGCGGGGTCGCCGCCGCGACCGCTCCGAGCTGGCCGATCATGCCGGTCAGCTGGGTGATGAACGGAGCCTGCTTGACCCGGAACCACACGGCGACGAGCCGCAGCAGCGAGGTGAAGACCATCGCGTCGCCGGCACCGAGCATGACGCGCGCCGCGACCCCGACCGGGAAGGAGCCGGCCACCGCGAACCACAGCTGGCCGCCGGACATGAGGAGCAGGCCGGTGAGCATGAGCCGCTTGGAGCCGAAGCGGTCGAGCAGCACCCCGACGGGGATCTGCATCGCGGCGTACACGGCGAGCTGGACCACGGTGAAGGTCGACAGCTGGGAGGCGGAGATGTGGAACCGCTCGGCGGCGAGCAGCCCGGCGACCCCGAGCGAGGTGCGGTGGAAGACGGCGAGGACGTAGACCGACAGCCCGACGACCCAGATGGCCCACGCCCGGCGCTTCCCGATCGTGTGCACCTGGCGCAGGACGGGGCGGGTCACCCACCGATTCTAGGAGCGCGGCCGACCGCCGGGAGCGGCCGCCCGGCGACCGGCTACCGGGCGTCGCTCAGGCGGGGAGGCGCTCCTCGGCCACGCCGTTGCCACCGTCGACGACGAGCAGCTGCCCGGTGACGTACGCGGCGCCCGGGCTCGCGAGGAAGGCCACCGCGGCCGCCACCTCCTCCGGCGTCCCCGACCGGCCGGCCGGCACGAGGTGGCCCTCGCGCTGCTCCGACGGCGTCTGCGAGCCGGTCGCCACCCAGCCGGGCGCCACCGCGTTCGCCGTGATGCCGTGCGCCGCCTCGTCGACCGCCACCGCCCGCGCCAGCCCGACGAGCCCGGCCTTGGCCGCGGCGTACGCGACGTCGGAGCGCAGCGCCATGACCGGTCCCGCCGTCGACGACACCATGACCACCCGGCCGGCGCCGCTGCGGCGCAGGTGCGGCAGCGCGGCCCGGGTCACGAGGTATGCGGTGTCGAGGTTGCGGGCCAGGGAGGCCGCCCACCGGTCGGGCGGGGTGCCCTCGAGGTCGCCGGCCAGGTAGTCACCACCGGAGGCGACCGAGACCATCCCGGCGTTGTTGACGAGCACGTCGAGCCCGCCGCCGTGCTCGAGCGTCGCGGCGACGACCGCCGCCGCGCCGGCTTCCGTCGTCAGGTCGGCGACGACCCCGGCGGCCTCGTGCCCCTCGGCCCGCAGCTCGGCGGCCCGCTGGTGGACGCGCTCGGTCGTGGCGCCGAGCACCACCCGGGCCCCGCACTCGGCGAGCAGGCGCGCGCAGGCCATCCCGATGCCGCTCGGCGAGCCGGCGCCGGTGACGAGCGCGCTGCGTCCGGAGAGGTCGAACGCGGTGGGGAGGGAGGGCACCGCCGTCAGGCCAGGGCCGCGTCCATCGACTCCTCGAGGACGTCCATCGCCTCGTGGAGCAGGTCGTCCCCGATGGAGAGCGGCGGCAGGAAGCGGAAGACGTTGCCGTAGGTGCCGCAGGTGAGCGTGACGACGCCGCGGTCGTGGCAGCCCTTGTTGACCGCCGCGGCGAGCGCGGCCGCCGGCTCCTTGGTCGCGGGGTCGGTGACGAGCTCCATCGCCATCATCGCGCCGCGACCGCGGACCTCACCGATCTGCGGGTGCCTCTCGGCGAGCGAGCCGAGCCGGTCGCCGAGGATCTTGCCGATGCCGCGGGCCCGCCCGGCGAGGTCGTCGACCTCCATCGACTCGATGCTCGCGAGCGCCGCCGCGCAGGCCACCGGGTTGCCGCCGTAGGTGCCGCCGAGGCCGCCGCCGTGGACGGCGTCCATCAGCTCGGCGCGACCGGTGACGGCGGCGAGGGGCATGCCGCCGGCGATGCCCTTGGCCGTCGTGATGAGGTCGGGGACGACACCCTCGTGGTCGCTGGCGAACCAGTCGCCGGTGCGGCAGAAGCCGGACTGCACCTCGTCGGCGACGAAGACGATGCCGTGCTCGCGGCAGTACTCGGCGAGCCCGGGAAGGAAGCCCTCCGGCGGGACGATGAAGCCGCCCTCGCCCTGGATCGGCTCGATGACGACCGCCGCGGTGTTCTCCTCCCCGACCTGGGCGTGGATCATGTCGGTCACCGCGCGCAGGGCCTCCTCCGCGCAGCGCTCGGCACCGCCCGGCCAGCGGTACGGGTAGGCCATCGGCACCCGGTAGACCTCCGGGGCGAACGGGCCGAAGCGGTGCTTGTACGGCATGTTCTTCGACGTCATCCCCATCGTGAGGTTCGTCCGCCCGTGGTAGCCGTGCTCGAAGACGACGACGGCTTGGCGCCCGGTGGCGTGCCTGGCGATCTTCACGGCGTTCTCGACGGCCTCGGCACCGGAGTTGAACAGTGCCGACCGCTTCTCGTGCCCGCCCGGGGTCAGCGCGTTGAGCTTCTCGCAGACCCCGAGGTAGGGCTCGTACGGCGTGACCATGAAGCAGGTGTGGGTGAACCGCCGGATCTGCTCGGTGACGGCGTCGACGACCCGCTGGTTGCCGTTGCCGACGGTCGTCACGGCGATGCCCGAGCCGAGGTCGATCAGCTGGTTGCCGTCGACGTCGCGGATGATGCCGCCGCCGCCGTCGGTGACGTAGACCGGCAGCCCGGTGCCGACACCCGCGGCGACGGCGGCCGTCTTGCGGGCCTGGAGCTCCCGGGAGCGCGGGCCGGGGATGGCGGTCATGAGGATCCGCTGCTGCTCGATCATGCGGGCATCCTATCCGTGACTTTTCGGCCCCGGAAGCCACTGATTCCGTCGTGAGGCCGCGTCTCGTCGCAGCTGCCCCCGGGGCCGACGGGCGCCCTCGTGCGTGGCGGGCCGGTGCACCGGGTAGGACCCCACCGCGCCCCGATGCGTGCTACCGCGCAGTACTCGTCGCCATCGCAGCGCTTACTGCGCCGTAGCACGCACTGTGGGCGGGAACATCGCACCACCGCCGACCCGAAGGAGAGCACAGTGCCCGGACGCAAGGACCCCGGCCCCTCGGTCAAGGACGACGAGCTCTACGAGAAGCTCCGCGACGAGGGAAACAGCAAGGAGAAGGCGGCCCGCATCGCCAACGCCGCCTCGAACAGCTCGCGCTCGAGCGTCGGGCGCCGGGGCGGGGAGTCTCCCGCCTACGAGGACTGGACCGTCGACGACCTGCGCGAACGCGCCGCGGAGCTCGACGTCGAGGGTCGCTCCTCGATGACCAAGGACGAGCTGATCGACGCCCTCCGCCACCACTGACCGGGGGGCGACTGCCAAAACACCTCTGGCACACGGAAAGGCGCCCGGGAGCTGCGTGCAGGGGGTTCGCAGCTCCCGGACGCCGGTCCGGGGCCCGGTCTCGCCTCGCGGCTGACCGGACCCGAGTACTGTACCTGACAGGACGTGACCCCGGAGACCCGAGGGAGGACGCTGTGGGCCGACTCACGGAGGCGGCATGAGGCTCCTCCTCGTCGAGGACGAGAAGCCACTCGCCGCCGCGCTCGGCGACGCCCTCCGCGAGGCCGGATGGGTCGTCGACCACGCGGAGGACGGCCTCGAGGGCCTCAAGCTGGGGCTGGCCAGCCAGTACGACGCGCTCGTCCTCGACATCATGCTGCCGGGGATGAACGGCTACGACGTCCTCAAGCACCTGCGCCGGCAGAAGGTGTGGACCCCCGTCCTCATGCTCACGGCCAAGGACGGCGAGTTCGACCAGACCGACGCCTTCGAGCTCGGCGCCGACGACTACGTCACGAAGCCGTTCAGCACACCGGTGCTGCTCGCCCGGCTCCAGGCCCTCGCCCGACGCGGCGCCCCGGAGCGTCCGGTCGCCCTCACCGCGGGTCCGCTGAGCCTCGACCCGACGACCCGCCGGGTGACCCGCGAGGGCCAGGAGATCCAGCTGACCGCCCGCGAGTACGCCCTGCTGCACCACCTGATGCGCAAGGCCGGCCTCGTCCAGAGCAAGGCCGAGATCCTCGAGAACGTCTGGGACTCCGACTACCCGGGCGCCGACAACGTCGTCGAGGTCTACATCGGCTACCTGCGTCGCAAGATCGACGCCCCCTTCGACACCAAGGTCATCGAGACGGTGCGCGGGCTCGGCTACCGGCTCAACCCGCAGGAGCCCCCGCCGGGAGCCTGACGGCGAACCGGCACCATCCCTCGGGGCTCTCGGTCGCCTCGACGCTGCCCTCGTGGGCCGCGACGACCTCGGCGACGATGGCCAGGCCGAGCCCGGTGCCGCCGGTGCCCCGGGTCCGCGAGTCGTCGAGCCGGACGAACCGGCCGAAGACGCGCTCGCGGTCGCGCGGCTCGATGGGCGGTCCGTCGTTGTCGACGGTGAGCAGCGCGTCCTCGCCCTCGCGGGCCAACCGGACCCGGACGACGCGGTCGCGGTGGCGCTCGGCGTTCTCGAGCAGGTTGCGCACCACGCGGCCGAGGCGGGCCTGGTCGCCGTCGAGGCGGACCGGCTCGACGGAGACCGAGACCGGCATCCCCCGGGCCCGCAGCGCCCCGGTCTCGGCGAGGACGAGGTCGTCGAGGTCGAGCTCGGTGCGGTGCAGGACCATCTGGTGCTCGTCGGCCGAGGCGAGGGTCAGCAGGTCCTCGACGAGGACGGCGAGCCGGTCGACCTCGGCCGAGGCCCGCGCCGCGGTGACCGCGCGGTCCGTGCTCGGGCGCTCCTCGGCGAGCCGGTCGAGGAGGACGCGGATCGTCGCGAGCGGGCTGCGCAGCTCGTGGCCGGCGTCGGCGACGAAGGCCCGGCGGGAGGCGTCGGCGCGCTGCATGCGGGCGAGGAGGTGGTTCATCGTCTCGGCGAGCCGGGCCAGCTCGTCCCGCCCGGCCGGCACCTCGAGCGCGGGGCCGGGGCCGGGGGCGGCGCCGGAGGCGGCGATGCCCTCGACCTGGTCGCGCATCCGCTCGACCGGGCGCAGGGCCTGGCCGACGGCGAAGGTCGTGACCGAGGCCAGGAGCGCGATGAGTCCGACGGCGCCGATGAACGCGAACTCGGTGGACTGGCCGAGCGCGGTGGCCTCGACCCGGGTCGGCACCCCGACGAGCAGCGTGTAGTGCTGGCCGTCGGGGTCCACGGCGTCGGTGGCGGCGACGAGCCAGGCCCCCTGCGCCAGCCCGGGCACGTCCTCGACCCTGGCGACGCTGACGTCGGTGCCCCGGACGTCGGCCCGGACCAGCGCGGTGCGGGGTGCCCCGCCGGTGGCGGCGACGACCTCGCGGGTGCGTGGGTCGAGGACCTGGATCAGCCGGTTGCCCTCGATGACGGCGTGGGTGCCGATGAGGTCGCTCACCCCGTGCACCGAGAGGTCGGCCCGCAGCTCGACGACCTCCGCCTCCGCGACGTCGCGGGCCGAGGCCTCGAGGACCTGGCCGAGGGAGAGGTAGACGACCCCGGCGATGGCGGCGCTGATGAGGAGCACGACCGGCATCGTCAGGGCGAGGATGCGGCTCCTCAGACCCAGCCGGACGCGCATGCGGCGAGTCTAGGCGGCCTGGCCGACCCTCCCGGCAGGATGGCCGGGTGGCCGCTCCCCGCTCCTTCCTCCTCTCCGCCGGTGGGCTCACGCTCGAGGTGCTCACCGCCGGAGCATCCGTGCGCCGGCTCGTCGTCGACGACGGCGACGGCCCGGTCGACGTGGTCCTCGGCCATGCCGACCCGGCGACCTACGCCACCGGCGGGGGCTACCACGGCGCGACGGTCGGCCGCTTCACCAACCGGCTGGCCGGCGGACGGTTCACCCTCGACGGTCACGAGTACCGCGTGCCGGCCAACGACGGGGCCAACGCCCTGCACGGCGGCCCCGAGGGGTGGGACGCCCGCGACTGGGAGGTGCTCGAGGAGTCGCCGACCCGCGTCGTCCTCGGCCTGACCAGCCCGGACGGCGACCAGGGCCTGCCCGGTGAGGTCGTCGCCCGCGCGTCGTACGAGGTCTCCGCCGACACCGTGACGCTGCGCCACCACGCGACGACGGACGCCCCCACCCTCCTCGGGATGACCAACCACGCCTACGTCGACCTCGACCGAGGAGGCGGAGCGGCCGGGCACACCCTCGAGGTGGCGGCCTCCGCCTACACGCCGGTCGGCCCGGACCTGCTGCCGACCGGCGAGCTCGCCCCGGTGGCCGGCACCCCGTTCGACCTGCGCTCCCCCCGCCTCCTGGCAGACGTGCTGGCGACCGAGGACGAGCAGCTGGCCCGCGGCGGTGGGCTCGACCACAACCTGGTCCTCGACGGCCGCGGCCTGCGCCGGGCCGCACGGCTCGTCGGGGCGGGCGGCCGATGGCTCGAGCTGTCCACCGACCGCCCGGGGCTGCAGGTGTACACCGGCGCGCACTTCGACGGCACGGTGACCGGGCTCGACGGCCGCCCGCTGGACCGGTACGCGGGCGTGGCCCTCGAGGCGCAGGGCTTCCCGGACGCACCGCACCATCCCGGCTTCCCGAGCGCGGTGCTGCGGCCCGGGGAGGAGTTCACGGCGACCACGGTCTGGCGGCTCGGGCGCGACTGACCGCACGCCCCGGCCGCGAGGGCCGCGGGGGTCGACGGTCGGTCAGGGGAACGCGGTGCGGACGGCGGCCATGTCGTCGTCGCCGTGCCCGAGCCCGGAGGCCTCGGCGAAGAGCTCGTGGACCGCGTGGAGCAGCTCGGTCGGGAACCCGCGGGCCGCAGCGGCCTCCACCATGAGACCGACGTCCTTGACGACGCCGTCGACGGCGAACGAGGTTGCCCAGTCGCCGGCGAGCATCGCCCCACCCTTGACCTTCGCGTACGGGGCGAAGACCGGGCCGCCGTCGATGGCCTCGAGGAAGAGGGCGGGGTCGACGCCGAGGGCCTCGGCGAGGGCGAGGGACTGCGCCGTCCCCGCGGTGAGGAGGGCGACCCACGCGTTGCACGCGAGCTTGAGCGCGCTCGCCGCCCCGACCTCCTCGCCCGCGACGACCGTGCGCGACCCGACCGCCTCGAGGACGGGAGCCACCTTGCGCTGCAACGGTTCCGGGCCGCTGAGCAGGACGACGAGCGTCCCCTCCTCGGCCGGTCTGCGCGTGCCGAGCACCGGCGCGTCGAGGACGCGGCCACCACCGGCGTCGGCCACCCGCCGCGCTCCCTCGACCCCGACGGTGCCGCACTGGAGCCAGGTCGCGTCGTCGGGGGCCGCGGCGAGCGCCGCCCGACCGACCTCGACGGTGGAGTCGGCGTCGAAGAGCATCGTCACGACGACCTCGGCGCCGTCGGCGGCGTCGGTGACCGAGGAGGCGACGGTGGCGCCGTCGGCGGCGAGCGGTCGGGCCCGGGCCGCCGTCCGGTTCCAGACCCGCACCTCGTGGCCGGCACGCAGCAGCGAGCGCGCCATCCCGGCCCCCATGATCCCCGTGCCCATCACCGCGACCCGCACGTCGTCCTCCTCCGCTCGCGACGGCGCCGGCCGGCGCCCGTCCCCCCACCCTGCCACCGTCGGGCGCACCCTGGTCACGGAGCCCCCGCGACGGACCTCGCAGGGCTAGGGTCGAGGACGTGTCGAGCCTCGGCACGGGGGAACATTCACCACATCACCTGGGGGAAACACCATGCGTCACACCGCTCTTGCCGCTGCCTCGGCCGCCGCTGCCGCCGCCGCCCTCGTCGTGTCCGTCGCGCCCACCGCGTCGGCGGCCACCGGCTACGCCCGCTGCCCGGCCAACCGGATGTGCGTCTTCACCGGTCCCAACGGCACCGGCGCGATCGGCATCTTCCGGAACGGCGACGTCAACCTCGCCGACGGCGTCGGGCCGGTCGGCCTCAACAACAACATCGAGAGCATGCGCAACCGGACCTCCGGCTACTGGTGCTTCTACAAGGACACGAACTACAACGGCTACGTCTGGCGCGGTGGGCCCGGCGGCGGCGCCAACACGATCCCGGCCGCGACGAACGTCATCAGCTCGCTCAAGCGCTGCTGACCCCACGCCCGACCCTCGACCGGCCGCCCGGAAACCCGTGGCGGCCGGTCGCCGGCGCGGTGTTGGGTGGTGACCACGCCCAGCATCCGGAGGACCCCGCCGTGACCGCCCTGCCCGCTCCGACCCTGACGACCGCCCGGCTGCGGCTGCGCCCGTTCGAGGACTCCGACACCGCCGCCCTCTTCGCGCTGCAGAGCGACCCGCGCGTGCTGCGCTACTGGGACTCCCCGCCGTGGACCGACCCCGCCCGTGCCGAGCGGTTCCTCCGGACCTGCCGAGACATCGCCGACGAAGGCGACGGGGCACGCCTCGCCGTGGAGCGGACCTCCGACGGCGCGTTCGTCGGCTGGTGCAGCGCCACCCGCTGGGACCCGCAGCACAGGAGCATCTCGCTCGGCTACGTCTACGACGAGGCCGTCTGGGGCCGCGGCTACGCGGCCGAGAGCGTGGCCGCGTTGCTGCAGTGGGTGTTCGACACCCTCGACGCGCACCGCGTCCAGGCGGTCACCGACACCCGCAACGACGCCTCGGTGCGCCTCCTCGAACGGCTCGGCTTCACCCGGGAGGGGACGTTGCGCGAGGACTGCACCGTCGACGGCGAGGTCTCCGACTCCCACGTCTACGGCCTCCTGCGCCGCGAGTGGGCGGGCCCGCCGACCCGCACCCACTGAGCCGGCAGCCTCCGCCCCGGCTCAGCTCGAGGGGCCGAACCGCTCGGTGCGGATGGCGCCCGAGTCGTGCCCCTTCGCGAGGAGGATGCCCGCCGCCGCCTCGACGAACCCCGACGGCCCGCACACGTACACGCGGGGCGGCACGGGCGTCGCGTCGGCGGCCGGCAGGTCCTCGGGCCGCAGCCGGCCCGGCGCCCGCTCGTCGTCGGGCAGGCCGGCGCGGCTGGAGAGCCGGTCGACCCGCAACCCCGGCGTCGTGCGCGCGAGGGCGAAGAGCTCGTTCGTGTAGAAGACGTGGTCCGGGGTGCGCGCCGAGTACACGAGGTGGAACGGTGTCGCCGCCCCGGAGCGGACCTTCTGCCGGACCATCGCCATGAGCGGGACGACCCCGGAGCCGCCGGCGACGAGGAGCACCGGCTCGGGCATGGACTCGGTCCACCGGAACCAGCCGCCGATCGGCCCGCGGACCTCGAGCTCGTCGCCGGCCCGCGCCTCGCCGACGAGCCACGGCGAGACCTCCCCCTCGCCGACGAGCTGCACGGTGAGGACGAGCCGGCCGGCCTCCGGGGCCGACGCGACGGAGTAGGTGCGCGTCGCCGTGTAGCCGTCGTCGGCGGTGAGCCGCACGTCGACGTGCTGGCCGGCGTCGTGCCCCGGCCAGCCCCGCACGTCGAGGACGACGGTGCGGGCGGTGCGCGTCTCGAGCCAGGCGTCCTCGACCGTGGCGCGGTACCAGGGCATCGGCTCGGGCGGGGAGGACCAGACGGTGGTCACCGACGCACCGGCCTCAGTCGCCGACGTAGCGCTGCTCGCGCCACGGGTCGCCGTACGCGTGGTAGCCGAGCCGCTCCCAGAACCCGGGGTGGTCCTCGCGGCGCAGCTCCAGGCCGCTCAGCCACTTGGCCGACTTCCAGAGGTAGAGGTGCGGCACGAGCAGGCGCACCGGGCCGCCGTGCTCGGGGGTGAGCGGCGCACCGTCGTAGCCGACGGCGACCCAGCCGCGGCCGTCGCGCAGGTCGGCGAGCGGGAGGTTCGTCGTGTAGCCGCCCTCCGCGTGGACGAGGACGAAGGCGGCGTCCGTCTCCGCCGCGCCGACGGCCTCGAGCACCGCGTCGACCGACACCGCCCGCCACGTGGTGTCGAGCTTGCTCCACTTCGTCACGCAGTGGATGTCGGTCGTCAGGTCCTGCACCGGCAGGGCCATGAGGTCGGACCAACCGAGGGTCGTCACCTCGCCGTCCGGCGTCGAGACGTCGAGCCGCCAGTCCTCCTGCCGCACCCGCGGGGTCGGACCCGCGGAGAGCACCGGGAAGTCGCGCTCGAGGTACTGGCCGGGCGGGATGCGGGGGTCGCGGCCCTGGCGGCGGCCGACGAAGCCTCGGGTGACGATGTCCACCGCCCCATTGTCCCCGGGACACGTGACGGAGCAGACACTGTGACCCCGCAGACCTCTGGCCGCCGCCCCCTGCCGGTCCCTCCTAGCGTGGGTCCTGGAGCCACGGGCTCCCGCTCGTGGCCGGACGGGAGTCGAGGACGACATGGCACGGACGTACGTGGTGACGGGGGCGGCATCGGGGATCGGGCAGGCGCTGGCGACCCTGCTCAGGCGGCAGGGGCACCGCGTCATCGGGGTCGACGTGCGCTCCGGCGACGTCGTCGCCGACCTCTCGACGCGGCGGGGCCGCGAGGACGCCGTCGACGGTGTGCTCGACGAGTCCGGCGGTCGGATCGACGGCGTCGTCGCCAACGCGGGACTGGCCCTGCCCGTCGCGCAGACCGTCGCGGTGAACTACTTCGGCGCGGTCGGGTTCCTCGACGGCCTGCGGCCCGCACTCGCGGCCTCGTCCCGGGCCCCCCGGGCGGTCGTCACCTCCTCGATGGCCACGCTCATGCCGGTGCACCCACCGCTCGTCGAGGCCTGCCTCGACGGCGACGAGGACCGGGCCATGTCCATCGCCGCCGACCTCGAGGCGATGGGTCCCGACGTCGGGGCCCTGCTCTACCCGTCGAGCAAGCGGGCGCTCTCGCGGTGGGTGCGCCGGATGGCCGGCCGGCCGCAGTGGGCCGGTGCGGGCATCCCGCTCAACGCCGTCGGGCCGGGGATCGTGCGCACCCCGATGACCGCCGAGATGACCGCCACCGAGGAGGGCCGGGCCGGGCTCGCGTCGGTCGTCCCGATGCCGCTGAACGGCTACCTCGAGGCCGAGCAGGTCGCCTCGCTGCTCGCGTGGCTGGTCTCCGAGGAGAACACCCACGTCTGCGGCCAGACCGTCTACGTCGACGGTGGGTCGGACGTCGTGCTCCGCGGTGACGACGTGTGGTCGTGGCACGACACCCCGGTGCCGGTGACGACGGCCCACGACACGGTCACCGGCCAGCCCGCCTCGGTCTAGCCCGGCCACGTACTCCCCCGGGGGTGGCGACGATGCCTCCCCCGGGGTGACGCGCGTGCGGGTCGGTCCGGCGCACCGTGGGTGGACCACCCGAAGGGAGCCCACCGTGCGCGTCAGCCTGTCCGTCACGAACGTCACCTGGTCGCCCGACCCGGCCGACCTCGCCCGCCGGCTCGGCGAGGTCGCCGAGGCCGCCGACCACTCCGGCCTCGACACGCTCTGGGTCAACGACCACCTGCTCCAGGCCGACCCGGGCGCCGCCGAGCACGAGCGCGACATGCTCGAGGTCTACACGACCCTCGGCTGGCTCGCCGCGCGGACCGGCCGCATCCGGCTGGGCGCCCTGGTCAGCCCGGTGACCTATCGGGAGCCGGCCCTCCTGCTCAAGGCGGTCGCCTCGCTGGACGTCCTGTCCGGCGGGCGTGCCTGGCTCGGGGTCGGCGCCGGCTACCCCGGGGAGGCCGAGCGGATGGGGCTGCCGATGCCGCCGACGGCGGAGCGGTTCGACCGGCTCGAGGAGCTGCTCGAGCTCGCCGGGCGGATGCGCCGGGGCGACACGAGCCCCTTCGCGGGCCGCCACCACCACCTCGCGGCCCCCGAGTGGCGGCCGCTGCCGCTCCGGCCGGGCGGCGTGCCCGTGCTGGTCGGCGGGATGGGTCCGCGGCACACGCTCCGCCTCGTCGCGCGGTACGGCGCCGCGTGCAACCTCTTCGACCTGCCCGACGGCGGGGCGACGGTCCGCACCCGCCTCGAGGTGCTCCGGGCCCACTGCGAGCGCCTCGGGCGCGACCCCGGGGAGGTCGACACCACGCTGAGCCTGCGGATGCGCCCCGGGGAGGAGCCCGCCGCACTGGCCGAGCGGATGGCCACGGCCGCCGGCTGGGGCATCCGGCACGCGGTGGTCATCCGGCGGGGGCCGTGGACCCCCGGGTCGGTCGCCGTGCTCGCGGAGACCGCCGAACGCGTCCGGGACCTGTGAGGCGCCGAGCAGAGTCGACGTCCCGATTTGGGGTCCGGAGGGTTGTCGTGGCTATCGTGGCCGAGATGTCCGCCCACGGACGGAGAGACCCGTGACCTGCCCCGAGTGCGGAGCGGTGGTCCACCCCTCGGACCGCTTCTGCTCCATCTGCGGCACCCCCCTGCCGCCCCCGGACGAGGCCGACGACCCCGGCACCGACCGCGCGGACGCGCCGACGGAGGCCGTCGAGCAGCCCTCGCCCGCCCCCGCGCCGCTCTTCCCCGACTCGGGCGAGGACGCACGGGAGTGGGACGACACCCCCACGGCCGCGTACCGCGCGCCCGAGACCTACGCCGAGGAGTCCCTCCGGGCGGGCTCGGCAGCGGGCCCGGTCCCGGGCGACGACGACCGCGCCGACACCTCGGAGCTGGGGGGCCTGCTCCCGCTCAGCGCCTACCCCGACGTCCACCGCCCCGGCGGGGGCTACCCGGAGCGCGAGGAGGGGTGGGCCGGTGAGGAGCCGGCGCGCCCGGCGTCCCGTCGCGGCTGCCTCGGGATGGTCGCGCTCGGGCTGGTCGGGCTGCTGATGCTCGCCGGCCTCATCTGGTTCTTCGGCAGTGGCGACGACTCCGGGTCCGGCACCGCGGGGTCGCAGTCCCAGGGCGCCTCCGCCGGCTCGGCCGGCCCGAGCGGCTCGCTGCCGTCCGGCGACTCCTCGGGCGGCCCCCAGCCGACCCAGCGCGCCGCGACGGCCAAGAAGTGCGGCGCCGCCGACGGCGCCACCGCGTGGAGCGGCAACGACGTCACGTCGTGCGACTTCGCGGTGGCCACCGCACAGGCCCTCATGGCCTCGAGCGAGGACCTGCCGGCGACCATCACGGCGCGCTCTCCCGTGACGAAGAAGGACTACGAGATGACGTGCGAGAACACGCTCCCCGTCGTCTGTCGCGGCGGCAACAACGCGCTCGTCTACGTCGACGTCCCTCGCTGACCGAGGTCCGCGCCGGGAGGACGGGACACGCGTCCCCACACAGGATCCTCACAACGTGCGACCGGTCGGGCCGTTACGGTGAGGACCGTGGAGCCCGTCGTGCGCGTCGAGCACCTCACCAAGGACTACGGTGCGGTGCTCGCCCTCGACGCCCTGACCCTCGAGGTCGGTGAGGGCACGACCGGCCTCGTCGGGGCCAACGGCGCGGGCAAGTCGACGCTGCTCAAGATCCTCCTCGGCCTGGTCCCCGCGACCGGCGGCCGGGCCGAGGTGCTCGGCCACGACGTCGTCACCGAGGGCCCCGAGGTGCGCGCGAAGGTCGGCTACCTGCCCGAGCACGACTGCCTCCCACCGGACGTCAGCGCGAGCGACTTCGTCGTCCACATGGCGATGATGTCCGGCCTGCCGCGCGTGGCGGCGCGCGAGCGCGCCGCCGAGGTGCTGCGCCACGTCGGGCTGGCCGAGGAGCGGTACCGACCGATGGGCGGCTACTCGACCGGGATGAAGCAGAAGGCCAAGCTCGCCCAGGCCCTCGCCCACGACCCCCGGCTGGTCCTCCTCGACGAACCGACCAACGGCCTCGACCCCGCCGCCCGCGACGAGATGCTCGGGCTGGTCCGGCGGATCGGCCACGACTTCGGCATCGCCGTCATCGTCACCTCCCACCTCCTCGGCGAGCTCGAGCGGGTCAGCGACCACGTCGTCGTCCTCGACGGCGGCCGGCTCCTGCGGGCCTCGCGCACCGACGAGTTCCTCGACGCCACGGGCGCGCTGCTCGTCGAGGTGCTCGGCGACGACGCCCAGGCCCGGATGGCCTCCGCCCTCGCGACCGCGGGGGTCCCGGCCACCGTGCGCGGCTCGATGCTCTCCGTCGACGCCGCCTCCGGCACCCGCGACGTGCGGGACGTCATCCGCGACACCGCGAGCGACCTCGGCCTCGGGCTGGTCCGGATCCAGGCCGACCACCGCCACCTCGAGGACGTCTTCGCCGACGCGGAGCCCGAGCCCACCGCCGGCCGACCGGCGGGGCGGGGTGCCGAGCACGTCGGGCGGCACCGCGGCGCCGAGGAGGTGTCCGATGTCCGACCCGAGTGAGGCGACGCCGCAGGGCCGCAGCGTCATCCACGACCTCGGCTACCGCCCGTACACCGGCCAGCGGCTCGGCGCGGGGGCCATCGCGCGCTCGCTCGTCGTCACCGGCTTCCGCAACGCCTTCGGGCTCGGGCGCTCCGGCCGGTCCAAGGTGCTGCCCTTCGTCCTCCTCGGGCTCAACCTCCTGCCCGCCCTCATCGTCGGTGGCGTCATGGCCTTCGGCGGGCTCGACCGGCTCCCGATCGGCTACGCCGAGTACGCCTCGACGACGCAGGTCCTGCTCGGGGTCTTCGTCGCCTCCCAGGCCCCGGTGCTCTTCTCGCGCGACCTGCGGCACGGGACGATCGCGCTCTACCTCGCCCGGCCGCTGCGGTCCGGTGCCTACGCGCTCGCCCGGTGGGCGTCGCTGCTCGCCGCGACGCTCATGTTCCTCGTCCTGCCCATCGTCATCCTCTACGCGGTCGCGCTGCTCACCGAGCTCGACGTCTCCGACCAGACCCGGGAGGCCGGGATCGCCCTCGGGCTGGCCGTCCTGCTCGCCCTGTCGCTGGCCGGCGTCTCCGGCGTCATCGCGTCGTGGTCGACCCGGCGCGGGTTCGCCGTCGTCGCCACCATCGCGCTCCTCGTCGTCGCCAACGGCATCGTCACCGTCGTCCAGGGCATCTCCGGCGAGGAGGGCGGGCGCCCGGTCGTCGGCGAGGTGGCCGGCCTGTTCTCCCCGTACTCCCTCTACCGGGGGCTGATGGCCGCCTGGACCGACGCGGACGCACCCACGCCACCGAGCACGACGGGGATGGAGCTCGCGTACGTCGGTGTGCTCGTGGCCCTCTCGGCGGTCTGCGTGGGGCTCCTCGTCGCGCGCTACCGGCGGGAGGCGACGTCGTGAGCGAGCTCGTCCTCGACCAGGCGTCCCGCTGGTACGGCAACGTCGTCGCCGTCAACGGCATCTCGATGACGGTGCGCCCCGGCATCACCGGTCTCCTCGGCCCCAACGGCGCCGGCAAGACAACCCTCATCGCGATGATGTCGGGCTTCCTCGCACCGTCCGCGGGGACGGTGACCCTCGACGGGACGACGGTCTGGCGCACCACCTCCGTCTACCGCGACATCGGGCTGGTGCCGGAGCGCGAGGTGAGCTTCGGCTACCTCACCGGGCGCCAGTTCGTCCTGGCCAACGCCGAGCTGCACGGCCTTCCCGACCCCGGCGCGGCCACCGAGCGCGTGCTCGAGGTCGTCGACATGGTCGACCCCGCCGCCCGCCGCATCGGCACGTACTCGAAGGGAATGCGCCAGCGGGTCAAGCTCGCCTCGGCCCTCGTCCACGACCCCGCGGTCCTGCTCCTCGGCGAGCCGTTCAACGGCGTCGACCCGCGCCAGCGCCTGCACCTCATGGCGCTGCTGCGACGGATGGGCGCCGAGGGTCGCACCGTCCTCTTCAGCTCGCACATCCTCGAGGAGGTCGAGCAGGTCGCACGGCAGATCGAGGTCGTCGTCTCCGGGCGGCACGCGGCCTCCGGCGAGTTCGGCGAGATCCGGCGGCTGATGACCGACCGCCCGGTGCAGTACGTCGTCGCGGCCGACGACGACCGCCGGCTCGCCGCGGTCCTCATCGCCGAGCCGTCGGTCGTCGCGGTGTCGCTGCGCCCCGAGGGCGGGGTCGCCGTCTCGGTCTCCGACTTCGGGTCGTTCGCGGTGCGGCTGCCCCGCATCGCGCGCGACGAGGGTCTGCGCATCCTCGAGCTGGCGCCCACCGACGACTCCCTCGAGAGCGTCTTCTCGTACCTGGTCGGGGGCTGAGCCGGTGAACCGCACCATCTTCCGTCTCTCGGCCCAAGCCGTCGCCGGGCGCCGACGCGGGCTGGTCCTCCTGCTCATCCCGGTCGCGCTGCTCGTCCTCGCCGTCGTCATCCGGCTGCTGACCGAGGGCGACGTCGGGGTCGACGCGACGGTCGGCCTCGGCTTCAGCCTCGCCCTGCCGCTCGTGTCGCTGCTCGCGGCGACGGCGGTCCTCGGGCCGGAGGTCGACGACGGCTCGATCGTCTACCTGCTCGCAAAACCGGTGAGCCGGCACGTCATCGCGGTGAGCAAGTTCGCCGCCGCGTGGCTCACCACGATGCTGCTCGGAGCGGTGCCGCTGGCCGTGGCTCCGTTCGTCCTCGACGCCTCCGACCCGGCGCGCGCGGTCGCCCTCGGCGTCGGGGGCGCGGTGGCCGGCACCGCCTACACGGCGCTCTTCCTCGGGCTGGCCGCGCTGACCCGGCACGCGGTCGTCGTCGGGCTGCTCTACACGCTGTTCTGGGAGGGCGTCCTCGGGTCGGTCCTCACCGGCGTCCGCTGGCTCTCGGTCGGCGCCTGGGGCCACCAGGTCGCGCACGCCCTGAGCAGCGCGGTGAGCGACCTGCGAATCTCGGGCGGGTACGCGGTGGTCGCCGCCGTCGTCGTCACCGTCGGCACGGTGTGGTTCACCGGCGACCGGCTGCGCTCCTTCACCCTCCGCGGCGACGAGTAGCCGGCGTGCGGGCGTCCGGGGCGGACGCCGTCGTCAGCCCAGGGCGGTGAAGGCGTCGTACACCATGAAGGCGGGCCAGAAGACGCCCTCGACCAGCGCCCAGACGTGCGGCCAGAAGCCGGCCGACGCCTCCTGCCAGAACCAGACCCACGCCCCGAACATCCCGAGCCCGTAGATCGCCTGCCCGGCCACGGGATCCGCACGTCGTGCCATCGTCCGCTCCTCTCCTCGAGCCATCGTCGGTCTCCTCTCAGTGACCGGGCGCCGCGGGCTCGCGGAGCGCCCGGTGGTCCCGTTCCACGGCGCTCAGCGGCAGCACGACGAGCAGGAGGGCCGCCACGAGGAGCGAGCCGGCCAGGACGAGCAGTCCCGTCCCGAGCGCGCCGAGGGTCGGCAGCTCGGCCCCGGCGGTGACGGTGGCGTCGATCCCCCGGCTGCCGTCGGCGTTCATGAGCACGACCGTCCAGTCCCCCGCGCGGGGCGTCACGGTCAGGGTCTGCGTTCCGCTCCCGGAGACCGAGTCCGTCCAGACGCCGGCGTCCGCGGGCGCGGCGCCCGGTGCGGAACCGGGGTGGCTGCGGAGGACCGCCTGTCCGTCGCGCGCGCCGGTGAGGGTCGCGGACGCGACGCCGTCGAGGTAGCCGGCCACCTCGTCGGCCCGGCCCACGCCGAGGAAGACCGGCGTGTCACCGGCCGCCGTCGCCGTCAGCCGCACGTCACCGGTGACCCGGTCGGGGGCCAACCTCGCCGAGCCCCCCGTCCGCAGGGTCAGGTCGACCGAGGTGACGGCGTAGCCCCCCGAGGAGAGCACCACCGACGGGGCGGACACGAAGCCGGACCCGTCGCGGCCGGTGCGGTCGACCACCAGCAGCGCGGCGCCGCCGAGCGCGGTGCCGAGCGTCGTGAGCGCGACGACGGCGCCGGCGACGACGGACACGACCCGCCCTGGGGACCATCCGCGGGGCGCGGGACGGGCCGGCGCGCCGGCCCCCGTCGCGTGCGTGACGGGAGGCGCGGAGCGGCCGGGGGCGTACGTCGCGACGAGGCCGTCGTCCTCCCCCTGGTCGAGACGGAACGGGGGGTAGGCGTCGGTCATCAGGCCGGCGTACGCCGCGACCCGCAGCACCCACCGGTTGAGGCCGAGGACGAGGTCGAACAGCGCCTGGGGGTAGCGACCGGTGAAGAGCAGCAGCACCGCGGCCACGCACACGAGCAGCGGGATGAGCCCGACGTAGCCGGTGCGGTTCCCGGCGTCCGCGAGGGCGTAGGTGCCGCCGACGAGCACCCCGACGACGAGGTAGTGCGGGATGGCGAGCAGCCACCACTTGACCCAGACGAGACCCCGCGAGAGGTGCTCGGGGTACTCGACCTCGAGGTGCGCCGGGTAGTCCGCGACGTCGTGCAGCGTGAAGGGCGGGTAGCGGTCGGTCCCGAGGGCCGAGTACCCGTAGCAGGCCACCCGCCAGTGCCAGCGCAGGACGCCGACGTTGAAGTCGAAGATGCTCCGCGGGTAGCGCCCGGTCACCGCGATCGCGACGAAGGCGACGACGCTGAGGACCACGAAGGCCGCCCAGAGGAACGCGAGGACCACGTAGTGCGGGATGGCGAGGACCCACTTGACGAGCCACAACCAACGGCTCACGGGGGTGTCGAGGTGGGCACGGACGTGCACCGGGTACGTCGTCATCACGGACCTCCGAGGGTCACCCGCCCGCGCGGTCTGCGCCGGCGCTCACGGAGCGGCGACGTCCTGCGGCCGAGTGCTCCGCAGTCTCATCCCACCGCCGTTCACCCCGGCCACGCCAGTGACAGGTGTCCCGCCGTGCGACCGTGGCCCGCTCCTGACCCGAGGTGGCGGGGCCGCGGTCTCAGTCGATGATCTCGGAACGCGCCGGGTGCTCGGGCGCGGGCACGTCCGCCTGCGCCTCGGTGAAGGCCGAGACGACGTAGGGGTTGCCCTCCATGAGGTCGGCGACGACGGAGGCGACCCACGGCTCCGGCATCGGCGGGACACCGGCGTCGGCGAGCCGCCGAACCAGCGTGTCGGTCACCAGGGCCGCGTCGGCGTGCGGGCCCTCGTCGGCCAGGGCGTCGACGACCCGCTGGACGGCGAGGTCGCGGTCGCGCCGCTCGACGAGGCGCTCGTCGTCGGTGGCGTCCATGGTGGTCCTCTCGGTCGGGGTTGCTGACCATCCGACGGTACGTCGGCGGCCGACCTCCGCGGGGTACTGGCGTCGTCCCGGTCGCCCGGGCGTCACGGGTGGGCCGGGCGTCAGCGGACGACGACGCCCGTCACGTCCGCGCTCGGGAGTGGCCCGGAGTCCGTGCGCCAGCGGGCCGTCCCGCCGGGCAGGTGACGGCGCACGAACTCGTCGTACGGCACGGGCTCGCCGACGAGGTAGCCCTGCGCGTGGTCGACCCCGAGCTGGCGGACCACCTCGAGCACCCCGAGCTCCGAGACGAACTCGGCGACGGTCTGCTTCCCGAGGTCGTGCGCGATGCCGACGATCGAGGCGAGGATGGCGCGGTCGACCGAGGACCGGTCGCACTCGGCGACGAACTCGCCGTCGACCTTGACGATGTCGAACGGCAGGTGCTTGAGGTAGTAGAACGACCCGAAGCCGGCACCGAAGTCGTCGATGGCGACGCGCACGCCGTGCTCGGCGAGCCGCAGCGCGAAGGCGCGGGCGGCGGGGACGTCGGCCACGGCCGCCGTCTCGGTGGCCTCCACGACGAGGGTCTGCGGACGGACCGCGTGCGCCGCGAGGGCCTCGACGAGCTCCTGCTCCACCCGCGCGTCGCCGATGGAGTGCGCGGAGAGGTTGAGCTCGACGGTGAAGTCGGGCTCGTGCTCCTGGAGGCGGGCGAGCAGCGCGACGGCGTGCCGGACCACCCATCGGTCGAGCGCGGGGGCGAGGCCGGTGCGCTCGGCGACCCGGACGAACCGCCCGGGAGAGAGCGGCGGGCCGTCGTCGACGAGGCGGAGCAGGGCCTCCGCGCCGGTGATCCGGTCGGTCTCGAGGTGCAGGAGCGGCTGGAGGTAGAGCTCGAAGCGGTCGTTCTCGAGGGCCGACTCGATCCGGCCCTTGACCTCGAGACGGGCGCCGGTGCGCGACTGCGTCGAGGTGGAGGCGAGGATCGCGTACTGGTCGCGGCCGGCCTCCTTCGCGTCGTAGAGCAGCATGTCGGCGAGCGCGAAGAGGTCGATGCCCTGCTCGGCCGCGTCCGCGAAGGTCGCGACGCCGACGCTGGCGGTCACCCGGCGGCGCACGCCCTCGAGGGTCGCCGCGTAGTCGCGGACGGCGTCGACGATGTTCTCGGCGACCCGCCGGGCGGCCGCGGGGTCGGACTCGGTGAGCACGACGGCGAACTCGTCGCCGCCGACCCGGGCGACGTGGTCGCTCGAGCGCAGCGACCGCTCGAGGAGGCGTGCGATGCCGACGAGCAGCTCGTCGCCGACGGCGTGCCCCATCGTGTCGTTGACCTCCTTGAAATTGTCGAGGTCGACGAGGAGGACCGCGCCCGGGAGGTCGAAGAGCGAGGAGCGCCGGACCAGTGCGTCGAGCACCTCGTCGAAGCGCCGGCGGTTGAGCAGGCCGGTCAGCGGGTCGTGGTCGGCGAGGTAGGTGAGCCGCTCCTCGTAGCGCCGCTGCTCGGAGAAGTCGACGACGTTGACGAGGATGACGTCCGGCGAGGCGTCCGGAGCCCAGAGCACCCGGCTGGTCAGCGAGACGTGCGACTCCTTCCCGCGCGGCCCGACGATCGTCCAGTCGCCGACGAGCAGGCTGCCCGGCGCCTCCATCGTCCGCTCGAGGTGGCGGACCATCTTCTCGCGGTACTCCGGGGAGAGGTCGGCGAAGTGGCCGCCGACGACGCCGCGCGCGGAGCGACCGGCGAGCCCGGCGAGCGCGTCGTTGACCTGGAGCACCCGTCCGTCGAGGGCGAGGACGGCGACACCGTGCGGAGCGTCGCTGATGAGGCGTTCGGTGCGCTCGCGCTCGGCGCGGAGGGCGTCGAGCCGGTCCTGCTCCTCGGTGACATCGCGCACGACGAGGACGACCCGCTCCGGAGGCCCGGGCGTCTCCTCGTTGAGGGGGACGGCGTCGATGGAGACCGTGCGCAGCTCGTCGAGCTGGACGTCCCGGAGCCGGGCGACCAGGCCGCGCACGCGTTGACCGTCGAAGGCACGCTCGACGGGGTGCTGGTGGGCGGGCAGTGGCCGGTCACCGACGAGGAACGGGGCGACGTCCTCGAGGGACGGCGGCCCGGCGTCGGGGTCGTCGTCGTGGGCCATCCACTGCAGGGCGGCGTCGTTGTGGAGCAGCACGACCCCCGCGCGGTCGACGACGAGGACACCGTCGGGGATGGTCGCCGCGATGACCTCGAGGTCGGCCGCCTTGGCCCGGGCGCTGCGCGCGACGGCGGCGATCTCGTGGACGAGCAGGCCGCGCTCCCACTGGACGGTCGCGACGACGACGGCCAGGGCCACGGCCATCGCCATGAAGGACTGGACGACGAGCGAGAGCGACCGGGGATCGGCGAGCTCGCCGAACGGGTTGCCGCCGTAGCGCGTCACGAGCACGAGGGCGCCGAACGCGACGAGCAGCCCGTGCGCGGCGGCCAGCGGCAGCGGCAGCCGGAGCCCGGCCCAGACGATGACGACGAAGAGTGCGAAGGCCAGCGGCAGCGGGCGGTCCGGGCCGAAGACCACCCAGAGCAGCGCCGCGGCGACGAGGAAGGCCGGCAGCGCCTCGAGCAGCTTGCGCCGGGTCACGAGGTGCGCCGTGTCGCGGATGGCCAGGCCCGGCACCGCGACGACGACGACGGCGGCGAAGTTGCGCACGACCCACGCGAGGACGGCCTCTCGAGTGACCGGCGTGCCGTTGATGCCGAGGCCCGCCATGCCGAGGACGGCGCTGACGAGCGTCGCGCCGAGGCCGGCCACGAGGAAGCGGGAGAAGTCCTCGAGCCGCGTCAGCGCGTTCGTGGTGGCCCGGCTCGCGCTCTGGTGCCGCTGCCACGACAGGAGCCCACGGCAGCCGATGACGAGGGCCGCGTTGGCCAGGCCGAGCAGGACCGCGCCGGCCGGCGCGACGCCGGTCAGCGCGTTGCCGAGCCCCGCGACCACACCGACGACCCCGCCGGCGACGAGGACCTCGCGGCGGCGCTCGGCGAGGACGCCCCAGAGCGCCGCGACCCCGCCCGCGGGCCAGAACAGCGCGAGGCCGGTGTCCGGCTGCACGGTGTGACGGCCGACGGCGATGGACACGACGAAGGCGACGAGGAACGTCGCCGTTCTCACGAGCATCTGCGGTCCTGGGGTCGACGGAACGATGGGGGGTCGCTGAGGATCATCCGACAGCCATCCTCCCGGCGCGAGCGGGGGATGCGGAACCGGCCGTTAGGCCGCCCGGGGTCGGCCGGACGGCCCACCGTACGCCGGTCGGCCGGGGCCACCGGTCGACGGCGCCAGGTCGCGCCGTCGCCCGGCGCGCGGGGACCGTCGCCCGTCGCGCGTGACCGCCGCATCGGGCGGGTAGGACCCGGGCGTCCGGTCCCCCACCGCCGAGGAGCCCCCGTGCCCGACCCGTCCTCCCCTCCGCCGCCGACCACGGCGCCCGGCTGGCCGAGCGAGCTCGTCCTCGTCCGGCACGGCGAGAGCGTCGGCAACCTCGCCGCCGCCGAGGCCGGCGCCCGGGGCCTCGGACGGCTCGACCTCGACTACCGCGACCCCGACACCCCGCTGTCGGACACCGGGCTCGACCAGGCCCGAGCGCTCGGTCGGGCCCTCGCCGGCCGCCCGCCCGAGCGGCGCCCCGAGGTCGTCCTCGCCTCCCCGTACGCGCGAGCGCTCACCACGGCCCGCTGCGGCCTCGAGCCAATCGCCTCCGCACCACCCGTGACGCCCGACGAGCGGGCCCGCGAGCGCGACCTCGGCCTCTTCGACGGGCTCACCGGCAGCGGGATCCGGGAGCTGCACCCCGAGGAGGCGGAGCGCCGCGACGCGATGGGCAAGTTCTACTACCGGCCGCCGGGCGGCGAGAGCTGGGTCGACGTCGTCCTGCGCGTGCGCAGCCTGCTGCGCGACCTGCGCACCGAGCACCCCGGGCGCCGGGTGTGGGTGTTCACCCACCAGGCGGTGATCATGTCCTTCCGCTACGTCCTCGAGTCGATGACCGAGGAGGAGCTCCTCGCCGCGGACCACGGCACCCCGCTCGCCAACTGCTCGCTCACCACCTACCGCGGCGGACCGCACGGACCGCGGCTGGAGGCGTACGGGTCGGTCGAGCACCTCGAGGAGGGCGGCTCCGCCCCGACGACGCACGAGGACGCACCCCCCGCCGAGGGCGAGCCGGCCCGGCCGGGAGGCGGTGAGGTCGATGGCTGAGGACACGCCCACCGTCGTCACCCCGGTCGTGCTGCGGGACTGGCGCCTGCCCGACCCCTCGGGCAGCAAGGACAGCAAAGGTCGTCTCCTGGTCGTGGGGGGCTGCGCCGGCAACCCCGGAGCCGTCCTCCTCGCCGCCGAGGCGGCGTTGCGGGTCGGCGCGGGCAAGGTGCAGGTCGCGACGGTCGAGTCCACCGCGGGCCGGCTCGCCGTCGCCGTGCCCGAGGCCTTCGTCCTGGGGCTGGCGCAGGACGGTGACGAGATCGCCGCCTCCGCCGCCGCGCGCATCGCCGAGCAGGCGTCGGGCGTCGACGCCGTCCTCCTCGGCCCGGGGATCGGTGACCCCGGGGCGGCCCTCGCGCTCCTCGAGGCGCTCGTCCCGCAGCTGGAGGTGCCGGTCGTCGTCGATGCCGTGGGCACCGCCTTCCTCACCGAGCACGCCGACGGCCTCGGCACCCTCGCGTCGGGGTCCGTCGTCACGCCGAACACGGAGGAGCTGGCGCTCGTCCTCGGCGCGGACGACGAGGAGGTCGGAGCCGACGTCCTCGGGTCGTGCCGGCGGATGGTCGAGGCCACGGGTGCCACGGTGCTCGCCGGGTCGGCGGTCACCTTCGCCGTCGAGCCCGGTGGGGAGTGCTGGCGGCTCGAGCAGGGCGCGCCGGGAGCGGCCGCGTCCGGCTCGGGCGACGTCAAGGCCGGCGCCGTCGCCGGGTTGCTCGCCCGCGGGGCCGAGCCGGCGCAGGCCGCGGTCTGGGCCGCCTACGTCCACGCCGGCGCCGGCGAGCGGCTCACGTCCGAGGTCGGACGGGTCGGCATCCTCGCCCGCGACCTCGTGAGCCGGCTGCCCCGCATCCTCGACGAGCTCGAAGTCTGAGCCGCCCGGAGGCGACCCACCTCGTCGTCCGTCCCCGAGACGCCCGGACGGAAGCGCCGTCCGCGGGTCACGCCAGGCGGGTCGCGACCTGCCGGGCCAGCACCTCGAGGAGGTGGGCCGCGTCCGCGATGCACCGGCCGACGTCGGGCTCGAGGTCGGTCAGGGCGTAGGCCGCCGAGATGCCCATGGCCGACAGCGCGGCGTCGTCGAGCGAGCGTCGCCCGCACACCGCGACGACCTCGCAGCCCGCCGCCGCGGCCATCGCCGCGACGCCCGCGGGCGCCTTGCCCGCCGCCGTCTGCGCGTCGAGCGACCCCTCGCCCGTCACGACGAGTCCGGCACCGTCCAGCCGGGCGGCGAGTCCGACCAGCTCGAGCACGAGGTCGATGCCGGGCCGCAGGTGGGCGCCCAGGCCGGCGAGGGCGGCGTACCCGACCCCGCCGGCGGCACCGGCCCCGGGGGTCGCGCGGTGGTCGGTCCCCGTCGACCGGTCAAGGAGGTCGGCCCAGTGGGTCAGGGCGTCGTCGGCGCGGCTCACGTCGGCCGGCGAGAGGCCCTTCTGGGGGCCGTAGACGGCGGCGGCGCCGCGCGGCCCGAGGAGCGGGTTGTCGACGTCGCACGCCACGACGACCTCCGCGTCGGGGAGCGCCGGGTGCAGCGTCGAGAGGTCGAGGCCGGCGACCTGCCCGAGCCGGGCGCCGGGCTCGACGACCCGGCCGTCGCGGTCGAGCAACCGGGCGCCCAGGCCCGCGAGCAGGCCCGCCCCACCGTCACTGCTGGCACTGCCACCGATGCCGAGGACGACGTGGCGGCACCCGGCGTCCAGTGCGGCGGAGAGAACCTCTCCCGCCCCGCGGCTGCTCGACGCCCAGGGCGCGAGCCGCCCGCCGGGCAGCCGCGCGAGACCGCACGCGTCGGCCAGCTCGACCACGGCCCGGTCCCCGCGCCGCGCGAAGGCGGTCTCGACGGGGGCGCCGGTCGGGCCGGTGGCGACGACCGGCACCAGCTCGTACCCTCCGGCCGCAGCGGCCGCCAGCGTCCCGTCGCCGCCGTCGGCCACGGGGACGACCCGCACCTCCAGGCCGGGACGGACCGCCCGGAGGCCCCGACGGACCGCCTCCCCGACCTCGGCGGAGGTCAGCGAGCCCTTGAACTTGTCGGCGGCGACGACGACCGCGGGCAGGGCGGCGTCCGGGCTCATCGGCCGAGCACCCGGGACGCGGCGGCCGGGGCCGCCCCGGCGCTCCGGGCCGCCTCCTGGGGTGTCGTCACCATCACGGCCCTCTCCTCGTCGGACGACCGGAGTCGTCGGCCGGTGGTGACAGTCTGAGGGTGCCATCGCGCACTGCGCCACCGCCCGGTGCCACTCGACCTCCTCCGAGCGCGCGTTCCACCCCCGGAGCTCGTCGCGGTCCGGGCGTGACAGGCCCGCCGGCGCTGGGTAGCACCTCGGGGACACGGCATCCACACCCCGAGGAGAGGAGACCTTCGTGAAGGACCTGCACGTCGGCTACGCCGTGGTCGGTGCACTCGCCGTCGTCCTGGCGGCCCTGTCGAGCAAGATCCGGCAGCTGCCGTTCAGCGAGCCGCTGCTCGCCCTCGTCGTGGGGGTGGTCGTCGGGCCGGAGGTGCTCGGTTGGATCAGGGTGCCGGAGGGAGACCGTTCGTCGCTCGTGCTGGAGGGCGGTCGCGCGCTGCTGGCCGTCTCGCTCATCGGGGTCGCCCTGCGCTTCCCCGTGCGCAGGCTGCGGGCCGTGCTCTCGCCCACCGTCGCGCTCGTCACGGTGGGGATGCTCGGGATGGCCGCGCTCTCCGCCGGGCTGGCGTGGTTGACCCTCGGGGTGCCGCTGTCGCTCGCGCTGCTCGTCGGTGCGTGCATCTCGCCCACCGACCCCGTCCTCGCCTCGAGCGTCGTCACCGGGAAGCCGGCCGAGAAGCACCTGCCGACCCGGCTGCGCCAGCTGCTCTCGATGGAGTCGGGCACCAACGACGGGCTCGCCCTGCCGCTCGTCCTCGTGGGCATCGCCGTCGTCGTCGGTGACACCGTCGGCTCCTCCCTGCGGGACGGCGCCTACCAGATCGGGGTCGGGGTCCTCGTCGGGCTCGTCGTCGGCGCGCTGGCCGGCCGCGCGGTCAGCTACGCCCTCAGCCGCTCCGACGTCGACCCCGGCTCCTCGCTCGTCTTCACGCTCGTGCTGGCGTTCGCGGTCCTCGGCATCACCCGCGTGCTCCAGGCGGACGGCGTGCTCTCGGTCTTCGTCGCCGGTCTCGCCTACAACTACGTCGTCGCCGAGGACGAGGTGGGACCGCAGAACACCATCGACGAGGGCATCAACCGCTACCTCGTCCTGCCGCTGTTCCTCGTTCTCGGCGTGGAGCTGCCGTGGTCGGAGTGGGGCGAGTTCGGGTGGGGGGCGGTCCTGCTGCCACTTGGTGTGCTGGTGCTGCGGCGGCTCCCCGTCGTCCTCGCGCTCGCCCGTCCGCTCGGGCTGAGGTGGCGTGACGCGGTCTTCCTCGGGTGGTTCGGCCCGATCGGTGTCAGTGCCCTGTTCTACCTGACCTTCAGCGAGGACGAAGGCGTCCTCGACCCGCGGCTCTGGGCGGCCGGCAGCCTCGTCGTCGCGGCCAGCACCGTGGTGCACGGCGTGACCTCTGCGCCGGGCCGCCTGCTCTACCGGCGCGTCGCCGGGGAGCCCGGGGACTGACCCGCACGCACCCGGTCAGGGCGTCTCGTCCGGGCTGCCGTCCCCGTCCGGTTCGGCGTTCTGGTGCACGGCCTGCCAGTCCTCGGCGTCGGCCCACTGCGCGTCGCACACGAGGCACCGCAGCGCCCGGCGGGTGCCGGGCGCCGGGTCGTCCTGTGGGCGGGGCAGATGGACCGTCGTGAGCTTGGTCGCGCCGCACGCGGGGCAGGTCGTCATCCACGCGTCCATCGCTCGATCGTCGCACCCCGGGGCGACTCGGGGGCCGGGAGGCACGGACGGGTCCCGCCGAGGCACGCGTCCGGCGTCCCGGCTCAGCCGAGCGGCGAGGAGGGGCCGACGGCCAGCCAGGTGAGGATGGCGACGTTGGCCAGCACGGTGGCCCAGAAGATGCTCACGAAGGGCTGCTTCGTCGTCTTGTGCCGGAACCAGCGGCTGGCGACGAGCGCGCCGGGCCATCCGCCGAGCACGGCGACGGCGTGGAGCATCGACTCCGACACCCGCCACGCGTTCCGCTGGGCGGCGGACTTGTCCGCGCGGTACAGCTCGAACGACACCGCGCTGAGCACGACCGTCGGGACCGGCAGCAGCGGGTTCGCGTGGCCGAGGACCACGAGGCTGACGAGCCATCCGAGGAAGACGCCCACGACGACGAGGGCCGCGCGCAGGCCGCGGGGCGCGCGCGCCGGACGGGCCGGCTCGACGTAACGGACGTGGGAGGCACGCGGGCGGTTCTGGGCGTCGGGGTGCTCGACGTAGCTGACGGCGTCGCCGACGGCAGGGCGTCTCTCGGCCGGAAAGGCCGTGATGTGGACGAAGATCCGTGCACCGGGCACCTCGGGCGCGATGAACCCGAAGCCGCGGTCGTCGTTCCACTCGTCCACCGTGCCCCGCTGGCGCATCGCACCTCCTGCCCTCGTCGCCCGACCCGTTCGACCGGTCGGACCGGTCCGACGCCACGATATGCCGGGCGGC
>NZ_DAOLAC010000035.1:0-42920 GCF_035325325.1 Phycicoccus sp.
TACCGACTCCTCGAACACGGCCCCTCACCGGCTTGACCAACCATAGGAGCGTCGCTCGCCGGGACGCCGCGAGGGGTCGACCCCGCAGTCCCGGCAGGTGTGCCCCGATGTCCCTTCTCCGCGGGACACCGGGCCCGACACGGTGTGGTCATCGACGCGACAGGGGTCGCGTCCCGACCCGAAGGCAGCACGATGACCACCCACGTCACCACCCACAACCCGGTCCGCTCCGACCTCGCCCCCGAGGCCGGACCCGCGACCACCGAGAACGCCGACACCCCGTCGCGGCTCTGGAGCATCGCCGGCATCGGTGCCGGCGTCGCCGCCCTCGCGGCCGGAGTGAGCGCCGGCATGATCGACCCCGTGTACGACGAGACGCTGCGCGGCGACGCGGAGGGCGTCCTCCAGAAGCTGACCACCTTCGTCCCGCACATCGCCGTGTTCCAGGTGACGGCCAGCATCGCCGCGGTGCTGTTCGTCGTCTTCGGCCTGGGGCTGGCCCGCCGGCTCCGGGTGGCCCTCCCGGTGGGGCACCTGGCCCCGGCGGCGGCCGCGGCCGGGCTCGTCGGCACCGCCGTCGTGCTCGTCATGGGCAGCGCCCTCAACACGGAGTTCCTCGCCGTGGCCACGAAGCCGGAGATCGCGGTGCCCGAGGCGGCCGCCTTCTACAACCACTGGACGGGCACCGTGCCCGGGTGCTGGCTGCTCGTCGGCCTCTCCGCCCTGGCCGTCCACGCGGCCGCCCGGGCCGGTGGAGTGCCTCGCTGGCTCGGCCGCACCGGCCTGGTCCTCGGCGGCCTGACGCTGCTCGTCGGCACGCTCCCCGTGCAGTACATGGCCGGGCTGACCGGCCTGGTCTGGCTGCTCGTCACGGCGATCGGCTTCCACGTCGGCGACCGCGGGTTCCGGCGCGGCCGATGAGCGACACCGTCGCGCGCGACGCCGGTTCGGCCCCCACCGGGCCGGACCGGCGTCATGATGTGCCCGTGACCGAGGAGGTGGCGGCGACCAGGGGGCGGGCGGCCCGCCCCGACGTCGTCGTGACCGCCCTGGTCCTCTCCCTCGGCATCGCCTGCCTCGTCGCGACCGTCCTCGTCGCGGTGCGCACGTCCGGCCGGCCGCGGCTGTGGACGCTCGGGGAGGGGATCACCGCCGGCAGCGGCCTGGGCACCGCCCTGTCCGGCGCCGTCATGTGCGTCTTCGCGGCGGTCGTCCTCCACCGCGGCGGGCACCGCACCGTGGGGCTGGTGCTCGGCGCCACGGGGCTGTTCTGGGCGACCGACGGGCTGGCCGACGGCTGGGTCTCCCTCGGCCTCGTCAGCCCGGCCCCCCTCCCCGGGATGACCTTCGCCGGCTGGTACCTCCTGCGGTTCACCTCGCTCCTGCCGGCCACCCTCGTCCTGCTGCCGCTCGTCTTCCCGGACGGGCGCTTCCTGCCCGGGTGGTGGGGACGCGCGAGCCGCGCCTGCATGGCCGTGATGGTCGGGTCGGCCGGCCTCTTCGTCGTCCTGCCGGACGACACCCGTGTCGTCGGGCGGCTGCCGCCCGGCTACGACCGCGACTGGGCCGTCCTGGGCGCCCTCGACCGGCTCGGTGACCCGACGCCGGTCGTCTTCCGGGTGCTCACCGTCGTCGCCCTCGCCGTCCCGGTCGGTGTCGTCACCCACCGGTACCGGCACTCCACCGGGCGCCGGCGGGACCAGATGCGCTGGCTGCTGTGGGGCGCGCTGGTCACGGCGGTGGCCATCCTCGTCACGGCCGTCGTCCCGCTCGGCCCGCTCGAGGACGCCGTGTTCTTCGGCATCGTCACCCTCCTTCCCGCGTGCCTGACCATCGCCGTCGTGGACCCGCGGCTCGTCGCCATCGACGAGCTGCTCGGACGGACCGCGCTGCTCGCCCTCGTCGGCGTGGTCCTCGTCGCCGTCGACCTCGCGACCGTCGCGGGGCTGACCGCACTCCTCGGCGACTCGCTCGAGGAGCCGCAGGTGGTCGTCGTCGTCCTCCTCCTCACCGTCGTCCTGTACGGCCCACTGCGGCAACGGGTCTCGCAGGTGGTCCGGCGCCTGATGCTGGGCCGGGGTGACCGCTACGACGCCGTTGCCGGCCTCGCGTCGACCCTCGAGACGGCGGACGAGGGCGCGGGCCAGCTCGCGGCCGTGGCCCGGGCGGTCGCCGACGCGTTCGGCGTGGGGTTCGTGGCGGTCGAGGTCGAGCGGGGCCACGGGGAGCGGCTCGTCGCCACCCACGGCGTCCGACCGGCGCAGACGCGGACCCTGCCGATCTCGTACCGCGACACGGCCGTCGGACACCTGGTCCTCCCGGCCCGTGGCGTCCGCAGCCGGCTGACCCGGGCCGACGAGCAGCTGCTCGGGGACCTCGTGCGGCAGGCCGCAACGGCCGCCCGCTCCAGCCGGCTCGCCGAGGAGCTCCAGGACAGCCGCGAACGGCTCGTCACCGCCCGCGAGGAGGAGCGGCGCCGCATCCGCCGGGACCTCCACGACGGGCTGGGACCGGCGCTCAGCGGGGCCGTCTTCCAGCTCGAGTCGGCCCGGCTCCTCGTCGACCGCGACCCGGTCGCGGCCAAGGACCAGGTCGCCGCGGCGAGCGGGCACCTGCAGGAGGTCGTCGCGGACGTGCGCCGGCTGGTCCACGACCTGCGGCCGCCCGCGCTCGACGACCTCGGGCTCGTCGGGGCGCTGCGGCAGCAGGGGGCGCGGCTCGACCCGCCGGCGACGGTGCTCGCCGAGGAGCTGCCGCCGCTGCCGGCGGCCGTCGAGGTCGCCGCGTTCCGGGTCGCGAGCGAGGCGATGACCAACGTCGCCCGGCACGCCCGGGCGAGGACGTGCACCGTGCGGCTCGCCGCGACCGGCGGTGAGCTGCGGGTCGACGTCACCGACGACGGCGTCGGGATCGCCCCGGACTCGCAGGCGGGCGTGGGGCTCGTCGGGCTGCGCGAGCGCGCGGCCGAGCTCGGCGGCACGAGCGAGGTCACCTGCCCCGCCGCGGGTGGCACCGTGGTCACCGTCCGGCTGCCCCTGAGGAGGGACCCATGACGATCCGCGTCGTCGTCGTCGACGACCACCGCATCGTGCGGGAGGGACTGTCCGCCCTGCTCGGTGCGCTGGACGACACCGAGGTCGTCGGCACCGCCGAGGACGGCCGCGACGCCGTCCACGTCGTCGCCGAGGCGGCCCCCGACGTCGTCCTCATGGACATCCAGATGCCCCACCTGGACGGGATCGAGGCGACCCGGATGATCACGGGGCGCCAGGACGTCCGGGTCGTCATGCTGACGATGAACGAGGACGACGAGACGGTGCTCGCGGCGATGCGCGCGGGCGCCTCCGGCTACCTGCTCAAGGGGTCCGGCGCCGCCGAGGTCCAGAACGCGGTCCGGGCGGCGGCCGCCGGCGGCATGGTCTTCGGGGCCAGCCTGGCGAGCAGGGTCTCGTCGTACTTCGCCGGGATGCAGCCGCCCACGAAACCCGTCGCGACGCCCTTCCCCGAGCTGTCCGACCGGGAGCGCGAGGTCCTGGAGCGGCTCGCTGCGGGCAAGTCGAACGACGCGATCGCGGCCGAGCTGTTCGTGTCGAACAAGACCGTCCGCAACGCCGTCTCCGGGATCTACGCCAAGCTGCACGCCGCGGGACGGGCCGAGGCGATCGTCGCCGCGCGCGAGGCGGGCTTCGGACGGGGCTGACCCGTCACCGGTGGCCCGCCGGGCGTCGCGCCGGGCGTCGCGCCGGTCTCACGATGCGGGACCTGCCCGGTGCCGAAACGCGATGCTTACCGGGCAGCGGTTCCCGAAACGTCGGCGAAACACGACACGGCGCACGGTGAAACCTCCGCCACCGACGCTGTCTCGGGTACGCGGACGGGATCTCTCGGCCGGGACCGAGTCGCCCGGTACGCCCGTCCGACAGACCGAACACTGGAGGATCCTTGGACGGCTACTACGCCTTCATGCTGGTCGCCACAGCCCTCGTGCTGATGATGACCGTGCCGGCGCTGGCGCTCTTCTACGGAGGCATGACCCGCTCGCGGTCGGTCCTCAACATGATGATGATGTCGTACGGGGCCTTCGGCATCGGCGCCATCGTCTTCGTCCTGTGGGGCTGGTCGATGGGCTGGGGAGGCCTGGGCAACGGCCAGCTCATCGGCAACCCCTTCGAGCTCTTCGGGCTCAAGGACGTCAGCTGGCACAGCGCGGCCGACGGCACGGGTAGCCCGTACGTCGGGGTGCTCTTCCAGCTGACCTTCGCGACGATCACCGCGGCCCTCATCTCCGGCGCCATCGCCGACCGGGTGAAGTTCTCGTCGTGGATGGTCTTCGTGCCGCTCTGGCTGACCCTCTGCTACTTCCCGATCGCGCACAACACGTGGGGCGGCGGCTTCATCTACAGCCACCTCGCCCAGCAGGACTACGCGGGCGGCACGGTGGTCCACATCAACGCCGGTGTCGCCGGTGGCGTCCTCGCCCTCATCATCGGCCGGCGCAAGGGCTGGCCGAAGGAGCCGATGAAGCCGCACAACCTCACCCTGACGATGGCGGGCGCCGGCCTGCTGTGGTTCGGCTGGTACGGCTTCAACGTCGGCTCGGTCGTCCTCGCCGGGGACACCGCCGAGGCGAGCACCGCGCAGTTCATGTCCGAGACCGGGTTCACCTTCATGAACACGACGCTCGCCACCTGCGCCGCGATGCTCGGCTGGCTCGTCGTCGAGCGGGTCATGCACGGGAAGGCCACCTCGCTCGGCGCCGCCTCCGGCATCGTCGCGGGCCTCGTCGCCATCACCCCGGCCTGTGGCGCGGTCGGCCTCGCCGGCGCCATCGCCATCGGGGCGATCTCCGGGGCGGTCTGCGCCTGGGCGGTCGGCCTGAAGTTCAAGTTCGGGCTGGACGACTCGCTGGACGTCGTCGGCGTCCACCTCGTCGGCGGCCTGCTCGGCACCGTCCTCATCGGGTTCTTCTCGACCTCGGTCGCCCCCGGCGGTGTCGACGGCCTCTTCTACGGCGGTGGGTTCTCGTCGCTGCTCAACCAGACCGGCGCCGCGCTCTTCACCGTCCTGTGGACCGGCATCTTCACCGCGATCATCGGCTACGCCATCAAGTACACCATCGGCTGGCGGGTGTCGGACGACGCGGAGGTCGAGGGCATCGACTACAACGAGCACGGAGAGACCGCCTACGAGCTGGCCGGCCGGGGCGGGCGGATGACCTCCGCGTCCTCGTCCTCGCCGCCGCCCAGCCGACCGAGCGCGGAGAGCCTCGACCTCGAAGGAGCCAAGTGATGAAGCTCGTCACCGCCATCATCAAGCCGCACCAGCTCGACGAGGTGAAGGAGGCCCTCGAGGCCTTCGGCATCCAGGGCATGACGATCAGCGAGGCCCAGGGCTACGGCCGTCAGCGCGGGCACAGCGAGGTCTACCGGGGCGCGGAGTACACCGTGGACTTCGTGCCGAAGACCCGCCTCGAGGTCCTCGTCGACGACATGGACTCCGCCTCCGTCGTCGACGTCGTCCTCAAGGCCGCCCAGACCGGACGGATCGGTGACGGCAAGGTCTGGGTCACCCCCGTCGAGGAGGTTGCCCGGGTCCGCACCGGGGAGCGCGGGGTCGAGGCGATCTGAGCGATGGCCACCTCCTCGAGCGACATCGGCTCCCGGAGGCTCGACCTGGCCGGCACCCGCGACTTCCACGTCGCCGGTGCCGGCCGGGCGCGCCGGGAGGCCCTGTCCACCTTCAACCGCGCGTGGCTCGCCGAGGTCTGGCGGTCCGCGACCGGTGGGGTGCGCCTCGAGGGGGTGGCCCTCGCGGCCGTCGGCAGCCTCGGCCGCGGTGACGCCGGCCCGCTGTCGGACTACGACCTCGTCCTCGTCCACTCCGAGCGCTCGCTCCCGGCCAAGGAGCTGACGGCGCTCGCCGACCGGGTCTGGTACCCGATCTGGGACGCCGGGGTCCGCCTGGACCACAGCGTCCGCACCGTCACCCAGTGCCGGCAGGTGGCTGCGGGCGACCTCACCGCCGCCGTCGGGATGCTGGACCTCGCCGCGGTCGCAGGGGACGCCCAGCTCGTCGCCGCGGCCCGCTCGACGGTCGCCCACGACTGGCGGGGCAACGCGCGCAAGCGGCTCCCGTCGCTCGTCGAGGCGCTCACCGCCCGGCACGCGCGCCAGGGTGACCTCGCGCAGTCGATCGAGCCCGAGCTCAAGGAGGCGCACGGCGGCCTGCGCGACATGACCGTCCTCGCGGCGCTCGCCGAGGCGTGGCTCGCCGACCGACCGCACGGCGGCGTCGACGCCGCCCACGAGCTGCTCCTCGACGTCCGCGACGCCGTCCACGTCGTCACCGGCCGCGGCCGCGACCGCCTGGGTCGCGAGGACCACGACGCCGTCGCCGCGCTGCTCGGGTACCCCGACGCCGACGACCTGCTGACCGCCGTCTCGGACGCCGGCCGGCTCATCGCCTACTCGCTCGACGGCACGGTGCGCCGCGCCGGGCAGTCGCAGCGCGCGCGCACCCTGCGGGTCGGTCCGCGCCGCCCCCAGATGACCCCGCTCGGCCACGGCCTCTTCGCGAGCGACGGCGAGGTCGTCCTCGGGTCCTCGCGGCTCGCCGAGACCGACGACGGGATGGCCCTGCGCGCCGGCGTCGTCGCCGCCCGGGCCGGGCTGCCGATCGCCCCCGCGACCCTCGAGAACCTCGCCGCGAGCGTCCCCGACCTGCCCACTCCCTGGCCGGTCGCCGCCCGCGACCTGCTCGGCGACCTCCTCGCCTCGGGCCCCGGGCTGGTCACCGTCTGGGAGGGCCTCGACCAGGTCGGCATCGTCGAGCACTGGCTGCCCGAGTGGGCGGCCGTCCGCTCGCGACCGCAGCGCAACGCGGTGCACCGGCACACCGTCGACCGCCACCTCGTCGAGACCGTCGTGCGGGCCGCCGGGCTGGTCCGGCGCACCTCGCGGCCGGACCTGCTCCTCGTCGGGGCCCTGCTGCACGACATCGGCAAGATCCGCGGTGCGCACGACCACTCGGTCACCGGCGCCGAGACGACCCGCACCATCGCGGTGCGGTGGGGCTTCGCGCCGCGCGACGTCGAGGTCCTCGTGACGCTGGTCCGCGAGCACCTCACCCTCATCGAGCTCGCGACCCGCCGCGACCATCAGGACCCCGCGACCGTCGACGCCGCGGTCGAGGCGGTCGGTGGCGACCGCGAGGTCTTCGAGATCCTCCTGGCCCTCACCGAGGCCGACGCGTCGGCGGCCGGGCCGCTCGCCTGGACCGACTGGCGGGCGACCCTGCTCGAGCAGCTGGCCGTCGCCGTCCGGGCCCGGCTCGAGCAGCCGCAGCCCCACCCCGGCGAGCGGGCCGAGGACACGGTCGCCGAGGGACCGGGTGTCCTGGACCCGGCCGTCGCGGGGGCGGTCCGGGCCGGCGAGCCGCGGGTCACCGTCGTCTCCGGCGGCGGGTCGCACCGGCTCGACATCCTCGACGTCGACCGGGTCGGGCTGTTCGCCGACACCGCCGGGCTGCTCGCGGCCGAGGGCCACACCGTGCGCACGGCCATCCTGCGCACCGTCGAGGGGGTCGCCGTCGACGAGTGGCACGTCGAGTCGCCGTCGGGCGCGGTGCCCGACCCCGAGCGCATCGTCCGCGGGCTCGCCCGGCTGGGGCGCGGCGACCGCGGCCCGCTGCAGACCCTCGACCGCCGCCGGGCGCACCTGCCCCGGCCGTCGGGGTCGTCGGGCATCGGCTCGCCCGGGCAGGCCAGGGCGCTCGTGGTGCCCGGAGCGAGCACCGAGGCCACGGTGCTCGAGGTGCGCGCCCAGGACCGGCCGGGACTGCTCCACGAGCTGGGGGCCGCGCTCGCCGGGGCCGGGGTCTCGGTCCGCTCCGCGCACATCGCGACGTACGCCGGCCAGACCCTCGACACCTTCTACCTCACCGGCGCCGACGGGCTGCCGCTGCCACCCGCCCGGGTCGCGCAGGCGGTCAGCCTCGTCATCGACACCTGCGACGGCGTCGGCCCCTCCTGACCCGACTCCCGCGCGCCACGCGCGTATCGGGTGACCCGATACCGCTGCGCTTCCCCCGAGAACCGTTGTGGGGTGAAGCGCGGTCGTATCGGGTGACCCGATACGCGTGAGGTCCGGAGGGTGCGGGGTCTCGGTCCGGCGGGGCGTGCGCCAGTCGTTAGGCTGTCCCGGTGTTCAACTCCCTGTCCGACCGCCTGACCGAGACCTTCCGCAACCTGCGGACCAAGGGCCGCCTCAGCGAGTCCGACGTCAACAAGACGGTCCGCGACATCCGGCTCGCGCTGCTCGAGGCCGACGTCGCGCTGCCCGTCGTCAAGGCGTTCACGCACAACGTCCGCGAGCGGGCGCTCGGAGCGGAGGTCAGCGAGGCGCTCAACCCGGCGCAGCAGGTCGTCAAGATCGTCAACGACGAGCTCGTCTCGATCCTCGGCGGCGAGACCCGCGGCATCCGCTTCGCCAAGCAGCCGCCGACCGTCATCATGCTCGCCGGCCTCCAGGGCTCGGGCAAGACGACCCTCGCCGGCAAGCTCGCGTACTGGCTCAAGGAGCAGGGGCACACCCCGATGCTCGTCGCGGCCGACCTCCAGCGCCCGAACGCGGTCACCCAGCTCGAGGTCGTCGGGCAGCGGGCCGGGGTGCCGGTCTTCGCGCCCGAGCGGGGCAACGTCTCGGGGCACGACGCCGTCGGCGGCGACGTCGAGGGCACCCGCTCGCACGGCGACCCGGTCGCGGTCTCCCGGCACGGCATCGCCGAGGCCACGGCCCGCCAGCACGACGTCGTCATCGTCGACACCGCCGGCCGGCTGGCCGTCGACGAGAACCTCATGCGCCAGGCCGCCGACATCCGCGCCGCGATCAGCCCGGACGAGGTCCTCTTCGTCATCGACGCGATGATCGGCCAGGCCGCCGTCGAGACCGCGGAGGCCTTCCTCGAGGGCGTCGACGTCACCGGCGTCGTCCTCACCAAGCTCGACGGCGATGCGCGCGGTGGCGCCGCGCTCTCGGTCGCCGAGGTCACCGGGCGGCCGATCATGTTCGCCTCGACCGGCGAGGGCGTGAAGGACTTCGAGGTCTTCCACCCCGACCGGATGGCCTCGCGCATCCTCGACATGGGTGACGTCCTCACCCTCATCGAGCAGGCCGAGAAGGCGTTCGACCGGGCCCAGGCGGCCGAGATGGAGCGCAAGTTCCTCGCCGCCGAGGACTTCACCTTCGACGACTTCCTCCAGCAGATGGCGGCCATCAAGAAGATGGGCTCGCTCAAGTCGATCCTCGGGATGATGCCGGGGATGGGCCAGATGAAGGCCCAGCTCGACGCCTTCGACGAGCGCGAGTTCGACCGCGTCGAGGCGATGGTCCGCTCGATGACGCCGTTCGAGCGCAACCACCCGAAGCAGATCAACGGCTCGCGCCGCGCCCGCATCGCCAAGGGCTCCGGGGTCTCGACCTCCGAGGTCAACCAGCTCCTCGAGCGCTTCGGCGACGCGCAGAAGATGATGAAGCAGCTCGCGAAGGGCGGCGGCATCCCCGGGATGCCGGGGATGGGCTCCGGTCCGGGCAAACGCGGGCGCCAGCAGGCCCCGCAGCGCAAGAAGTCGAAGTCGGGCAACCCGGCGAAGCGGGCCGCGGAGGAGCGCGCGGCGGCGCAGAAGGCGTCGCAGCGTCCGGTCTCCGGCTCGAGCTTCGGCGGGGCCGGCGAGGTCGACCCCGCCGCGTTCGACCCCGCGCAGCTGCCCAAGGGGTTCGAGAAGTTCCTGGGCCAGTGAGCGCCGGGGGGCTGCACACCCTCGCCGTCGGCACCGACGGACCCCGGGTGGCCTTCCTCCACGGCCTCTTCGGCCAGGGCCGCAACTGGACCCAGATCGCCAAGGCGCTCGCCGGGCCGGACGGCACCGGCGCGCGCTGCCTGCTCGTCGACCTGCCCGACCACGGGCGCTCGCCGTGGAGCGAGGAGTTCTCGTACGAGGGCTACGCCGACGCCGTCGCCGCCACCCTCGCCGCGGCGGCGCCGGGGGAGCGGTGGGTCGTCGTCGGGCACAGCCTCGGTGGCAAGGTCTCGATGGTCCTCACGCTGACCCACCCCGAGCTCGTCGGCAGCCTCGTCGTCGTCGACATCGCGCCGAAGGACTACGGCGACCTCGACCGGTTCCGTGGCTACATCGACGAGATGCAGGCCCTTCCGCTCGAGGAGCTGACGAGCCGCTCGGACGCGGAGGCTCGGTTCCGCGAGTCCGACCCCGGGGTCAAGGCGTTCCTCCTGCAGAACCTCCGGCGCCACGGCGACGAGTGGTCGTGGCAGGCCAATCTCGCTCTCGTGCACCGGGATGCCGAGCGCGGGCGGGAGTCGCGCATCGCCGGGTTCCCGGCGCTCGGCGGGCGCTCCTGGGACGGGCCGGTCGTCTGGCTCGCCGGAGCGGAGTCGGAGTACGTGCGCGAGCCCGACGTCGCCGAGATGCGGGCGCTGTTCCCCCGCACCCGGCTGGTCACCGTCAAGGGCGCAGCCCACTGGGTGCACACCGACGCCCCCCAGGTGGTCGTCGAGACGCTCCGCCGCGTGCTCGCCGCCGGTCCCGGCTAGGGGGCGTCGGGGTCGGGCAGGTCGTCGACCGACCGGAGCCCGAACAGCGGGCTGCGGACCAGCCAGACGAGCGAGAACGCGGCGGCGACCGAGCCGACGACGATGGCCGGACCGGTGCCCACGAGGCCGGCGAGCAGGCCGCCGAGCGCTGCGCCGAGCGGCCGCGTGCCGTAGTTGACGGTCGTGAAGGCGCCCTGCACCCGGGCCCGCACGGCATCGGGGATGACCGCGGTCATCACCGCGTTGACGTTGACGTCGAAGAGCATCACGCCGAAGGCGCTGACCGCCTCGACTGCCGTGAGGACAGCCGCCTTCGCGAGGTCGGTGCCGTGGGCGAGGGGGAGGGCGGCTATCGGGAGGGTGAACAGCAGGGCGCCGGCCGCTGCCGTGTACCCCGTGCCGATGCGGCGCGCGACCCGGCCGGCGAGCACGGCCCCGAGCAGTCCGCCGACCGCGCCCACGCCCAGGGCGAGGCCGATCATCCCGGCGGACAGGCCGAGGCCGCGGCTGGCGAACACGACGAGCAGCGCCTGGACGACCATCGTGAAGAGGTTGACCCACGAGACGCAGCGCAGCATCGGGGCGAGGAACGGGTCGTGCCACACGTGGCGCATCCCGTCGACGACGCGGCGGCGCACCGAGGAGCCGTCGTCCGGGGCCGGGACGCGGTCCGGGACGTCGGCGGTGCGCAGCAGGGAGGCCGAGGCGAGGAACGAGAGGCCGTCCACGACAAGGGCGTAGGGCGCCGAGAGCAGCTGGACCAGGCCGCCACCGAGCGCCGGGCCGGCGATGAAGGACCCCGACCGGGTCGCGCTGAAGAGGCTGTTCGCCTCGACGTAGCGGGAGCGCGGGACGAGGGCGACGAAGAAGGGCTGCCACGCCGAGCGGAAGAGCGTGGACCACGCGCCGAGGAGGAGCGCGACGGCGAGCAGGTGGGCGAAGGAGAGGGCCTCGAGCAGCGCGGCCACCGGCACGGTGAGGACCACGAGCGCCCGGGCGAGGTCGGCCACGACGAGCAGCCGCCGGGGGCGGGGCCGGCGGTCGACCCACGTGCCGACGAGGAGCGCGAGGAGGTTGGGCAGCCAGACCACGGCGGTGAGGACGGCGACCCGGGAGGCGCTCTCGTCCAGCACGGTGACGGCGACGAGGGGGAGGGCCAGCTCCGAGACGCGGTCGCCGAGCTCGGAGACCGTCTGCGCGGCCCAGGCCCTGGCGAACCGCCGACCCCGCCACAGGGCGCCGGCCGGGGCGGCGCCGGTCGTGGCGTCCGCCGTCCGCTCAACCATCGTCGAGGTCCGGGAGGACGTGCCGCAGGAGGTGGACCGTGCGGGCGTCCGCGGGCGCCGCGGACGGGTCCTCCTTGCGCAGGACGTAGGGAGCGAGCAGCTCCTCCCACGCGGCCTCCAGGGCGAGCAGCTCCTCGCGGGTGAGCAGGACGCGGGTGCTCGAGCGGCCGGCGAGCTCGAGCCACTCGCGGGGGAGGGTCGGCTCGACGTCGCGGTGCCAGTCGCCGACGACGTCGCCGTCCACCTCCTCGATGACACTCTCCAGCGCGCGGCCGGCCTCGAGCGCGCCGGGCCCCTCGAGGGTCAGCCGGTACCCACGGCTCACCGCCTCCCACCAGCGTTCCCGGCCGGAGCCCCGCGCGGGCGAGTCGCGGACCATCCCGTGCTCGGCGAGGTGGCGCAGGTGCCAGCTCGTCACCGACGGCGTCGCGCCGACGAGCGGGGAGAGCCGGGTCGCCGTGGAGGGCCCGTGCCGCTGGAGCTCGCCGAGGATGCGCACCCGGACCGGGTGGGCGAGGGCACGCATGCCGTGCGCGTCGAGCTCGAGGTCGCCGTACGGGTTGGCCATCGGAGCCTCCTCCTGATCTGAGAGGACAGTATCGAGAGAGTTCTCTCACGTCAATGACCGGGGTCGCCGTGGAGCGCTCGCTAGGGTCGGCCCATGGCATCGGTGCTGCACCTCACGGGTCCCGTCCTCGTCGGCCGCGAGCAGGAGAGGCCCGAGGCGTGGGTGCTCGACGGCCGGGTCACGTACGGGCGGCCGGCCGGCGACCACGACGTGACGACCCTCGAGGGGTGGGTGCTGCCCGGCCTCGTCGACGCGCACTGCCACGTCGGCCTCGTCGCCACCGGCGCGACCGACGCCGCGACGGCCGAGGCGCAGGCCACGGCCGACCGCGACGCCGGCACGCTCCTCATCCGCGACGCCGGCTCGCCGTCGGACACGCGCTGGGTCGACGAGCGCGCGGACCTGCCGAGGATCGTCCGCGCCGGGCGGCACATCGCCCGCACCCGCCGCTACATCCGCAACTTCGCGTGGGAGGTCGAGCCGGAGGGCCTCGTCGAGCGCGTCCGGCTCGAGGCACGGGCCGGTGACGGCTGGGTCAAGCTCGTCGGCGACTGGATCGACCGCGAGGTCGGCGACCTCTCGCCGTGCTGGCCGCTCGACGTCCTCACCGACGCGGTCGCGGCGGCGCACGAGGAGGGGGCGCGGGTGACGGCGCACTGCTTCGGCGAGCAGAGCCTCCATGACTTCGCGGCAGCGGGCACCGACTGCATCGAGCACGCCACCGGGCTCGTGCCCGAGAGCATCGAGGCGTTCGCCCGGCAGGGCATCGCCGTCGTGCCGACGCTCGTCAACATCGACACCTTCCCGCAGATCGCCGAGCCGGCCCGCGAGAAGTTCCCCGAGTACCACCGCCACATGCTCGACCTGCACGCCCGGCGCTACGAGACGGTGGCTGCCGCCCACGAGGCGGGCATCCCGGTGTTCGTCGGGACCGACGCGGGCGGGTCGCTGCCGCACGGGCTCGCCGGCCAGGAGGTCGAGCGGTTGACGCGGTGCGGGTTCTCGCCGCTCGACGCCCTCGACGCCGCGACGTGGGCGTCGCGGGAGTGGCTGGGGCGCACCGGTATCGAGGAGGGCGCCGAGGCGGACCTCGTCGTGTACCCGGCCGACCCGCGCGTCGACGTCGGGGTGCTCGCGCACCCGCGCGCCGTCGTGCTCCGCGGGTCCGTCGTCGGCGGCTGAGGCAGGCGGGGCGCTGCGTCAGCCGCGGCGCGCCGCCTCGGCGTCCTCGAGCTCGGCCAGCTCGCGGTCGAGACCGGCGCGCTCGGCCCGGTGCGCGCGCACCGACCAGGCGACCGCCCCGGCCCACACGACGGAGAGCACGGCGTAGACCGCCCAGCGGGCGCCGTCCGAGGCGTCGAGCCAGTCGCCGCGCAGGATGGTCCGGCCGTTCGTGAGGACGATGACGCCACCGACCGCGGACCCGAGGACGCGCGGCGGGACGTGGCGCACCAGCCACGCCGCGACCGGGGCGGCGACGAGCCCGCCGCCGAGGAGGGCTGCGACCCACGCGAGGTCGAGCTCCTCGGTGCCGAGCGCGAGGAGGAAGCCGGTACTCGCGGCGACCGAGACGAGGAACTCGCTCGTGTCGATCGACCCGACGACCCGACGCGGCTCGAGCCGGCCGCTCGCGAGGATGGCCGGGGTGCCGACCGGTCCCCAGCCGCCGCCCCCGGTGGCGTCGACGAAGCCCGCGACGAGGCCGAGGGGGGCGAGGAAGCGGGAGCGCAGCGGGTGCCCGAGCCGGTCGCGGCGCAGGCCCTGGACGGTGAAGCGCACGAGGACGTACACCCCGAGGGTCAGGAGGACGAGCGACATCAGGGGAGCGGCCGTCCTGGTGTCGAGGCCGGAGAGGAAGGTCGCGCCCGCGAAGGCGCCGAGCGCCCCGGGGATGCCGATGCGCAGCACCACGCCCCAGTCCACGTTGCCGAAGCGCCAGTGCGAGGCGCCCGAGGCGAGGGTCGTCCCGATCTCCGCGAGGTGGACCGTCGCCGAGGCGGCCGCCGGGTTCGCCCCGATCGCGAGGAGGAGGGTGCTCGAGGTGACGCCGTAGGCCATGCCGAGCGAGCCGTCGACGAGCTGGGCGCCCAGGCCGACGAGGGCGAGGAGGACGAGCTTGCGCACGGCGGTCTCCTGGGGTCGGGCGGCCCGGCCGGCCGCGACGAGGACGACCCTTGCATCACTGCGCGTTATGGACAAACCAATCAAGCCTTATGTCTCGCATCGTGGATTCGGCGACGCGAGCGGGCTCTGGCAGACTGGACCTCTGTACCCGTCCGGGCCCGCCCTCTCGTGTGGCACCGGACCGGACGCCTACACACCGGGCGTCGGCTCCCCGCACGCATCTCGTGCGGTCTCGCCGCGTCCACAACACGAAAGCGAGACCACCTCCGTGGCCGTCAAGATTCGCCTCAAGCGGATGGGCAAGATCCGCACCGCCATCTACCGCGTCGTCGTCATGGACTCGCGCACCAAGCGCGACGGTCGTGCGATCGAGGAGATCGGCAAGTACGACCCCAACCAGGAGCCGTCGCTCATCGAGATCGACATGGAGCGCGCCGACTACTGGGTCGCGCAGGGTGCGCAGCCGACCGAGGCCGTCGCAGCCCTCCTCAAGCACTACAAGGACGGCACCCTCAAGGTCGCCGAGCCCAAGCCGTCGAAGAAGGACCTCTACGAGGCCGCCGTCGCCGCGGCCGGCAAGGCGGACGCCGACGGTGGCGCCGCGACCACGCCGCGCAAGAAGGCCGCGGCGAAGAAGACCGAGGCCCCGGCTGCCGAGACGGCCGCCGAGGAGGCCCCGGTGGCCGCCGACACCGACGGTGGCGAGGCCGCGGCCGAGTCCACCGACGCGGACGCCGACGCGTCGGCCACCGACGCCACCGACGCCGACAAGGCCTGACCGTGCTCGAGGAAGCTCTCGAGCACCTCGTGACGGGCATCGTCGACCACAAGGACGAGGTCCAGGTCCGGCGCCGCGACCTGCGCCGCGGTGAGGTCCTCGAGGTGCGCGTGCACCCGGACGACCTCGGCCGGGTCATCGGCCGCTCGGGCCGCACGGCCAGCGCGCTGCGCACCGTCCTCGGGGCGCTCGCCGGTGGCCGGCAGGTCCGCATCGACATCGTCGACACCGACCGGGTCCGCTGACCCCGGTCCACGACGGCGGGACCCCCTCACCGGGGGTCCCGCCGTCCGCCGTTCTCGGAGAGGATGTCCCGCGTGAGCGAGTCCACCGTCGTCGCCCGCATCGGCAAGCCGCACGGCCTGCACGGTGAGGTGACCGTGCGCCTGCACACCGACCAGCCCGAGCGGCGGCTGGCCGTCGGCGCCGTCCTCGACACCGAGGCGGACGCCGGCTCGGGCGTCCCGCGCACGCTGACCGTCCGTTCGACGCGCGTGCACCGGGGCATCTGGCTGGTCGCGTTCGAGGAGGTGCCCGACCGCACCGGGGCCGAGGGCCTGCGCGGCACCCGGCTCGTGCTGACCGGCGACGCCGCCGGGATTGCGGACGAGGCGGACGAGGACACCTTCACCGAGGCCGAGCTCGTCGGGCTGGCCGCGGTGTCGCCGGCCGGCGAGGAACTCGGCGAGGTCGTCGGCCTCGTCCTCGGCGCCGCCCAGGACCGGCTGGTCGTCCGGCTCGCCGACGGCCGCGAGGGCGAGGTGCCCTTCGTCGCGACCCTCGTCCCGGAGGTCGACGTGGCCGGCGGCCGGGTGGTCCTCGAGGTCCCGGGCGGCCTCTTCGACCTCGAGGGCTGAGCACCGTGCGCCTCGACGTCGTCTCGATCTTCCCCGAGTACCTCGCGCCGCTCGACCTCTCGCTCATCGGGAAGGCGCGGCGCGACGGCCTCCTCGACCTGCACGTCCACGACCTGCGCGACTTCGCGCACGACCGGCACCGGACGGTCGACGACAGCCCGTTCGGCGGCGGCGCGGGGATGGTCATGAAGCCCGAGCCGTGGGCCGAGGCGCTCGACGCGGTCGTGGCGGCCGGGGCGTCCGGGGCGTCCGGGGCGGCCGCGGCGTCCGGGTCGGTCGGCGCCGCCGCCGTCCCGCACCTGCTCGTGCCCGGACCCGGCGGGGTGCCGTTCACCCAGGCGATGGCCCACGAGCTCGCCGCCGAGCCCTGGCTCGCCTTCGCCTGCGGGCGCTACGAGGGGATCGACGAACGGGTCTACGAGCACGCGGCGGAGCGGATGCCGGTCACCGTCGTCTCCCTCGGCGACTACGTCCTCAACGGGGGAGAGGTCGCGGTCCTCGCCGTCGTCGAGGCCGTGGCCCGGCTGCTGCCGGGGGTGGTCGGCAACGCGGAGTCGCTCGTCGAGGAGTCGCACGAGGGCGGGCTGCTCGAGTACCCGGTCTACACCCGGCCGGCGGCGTGGGACGACGGCGGGGTGGTGCGCGAGGTGCCCCCGGTGCTGCTCTCCGGCGACCACGCCGCCATCGCGCGGTGGCGGCACGAGGAGCGCGTGGCCCGCACCGTGGCCCGGCGTCCCGACCTCGCCGCGGCGTCGGCCGCGGTCGGCGGGCTCGGCGGGCTCGAGGTGCGTGCCGCGGTGCCGGCCGACGCCCCGGAGCTGCTCGTCCTCCAGCGCGCCTGCTGGATGCCGGAGGGACGGATCTCGGGCTCGTGGCACATCCCGCCGCTGGAGGAGTCGCTCGACGACGTGCGCCGCGGCCTCACGGAGTGGACGACGTGGGTGGCGCGAGTGCCCTCCGGCGGCGGCACCCCCGGCCGGCTCGTCGGGTCGGTGCGAGGCCGGGTGCGACCGGGGGAGCCCGAGGTCTGGGAGTCCGGCCGGCTCATGGTCGCCCCCGACCTCCAGGGTCGCGGCCTCGGGCGCGCCCTGCTCGGGCTCGCCGAGTCCGCCGCGCCACCGTCGGTCACGACCTTCTGGATCAACACCGGCCGGGTGAGCGAGGCGAACATCCGGCGGTACAGGAGGGCGGGCTACCGGCTCGTGCCCGGAGAGGGCGCGTTCTCCGGCACGGTCGACCTCACGCGGCGCCGGCGTTGACGCCGTCCTCGCGTCCGGTCAGGGGCGCAGGGACGCCCTGAGGTCGTCGGGCAGCAGCAGGGCCCGTCCGATGAGCCGCTCGGCGACGACCGCGGTCACCGTCTGCGCGGCCATGATGCCGACGAGGACGAGGACCTGCGCCGCCGCGGCCTGCGCGGGCGTGCCGCCCCCGAGGAGCACGCCGATGAAGGCGCCCGGCAGCGTGACGACGCCGGCCGTGCGCACCTGGTCGAGGCCGGGGACGAGGGCCTCCGGTACCCGCCGGTGGACGACCTCCTCGACGGCCTGGGCCCGGCTCAGGCCCAGGGAGAGGGCGGCCTCGTACTGGCCGTGCTCCTCGCGCAGCGCGGCGAACGCCCGTCGGCAGGTCAGGGTGTGCCCGTTCATCGTGTTGCCGGCGATGATGCCGACGACGGGGACGAGGGCCAGCCCGGTCGGCGGGACGGTCCGGGTGGCGAGGACCACGACGACGACCGGCAGCAGGCCCGACAGCATCGCGACGGTCGCCCACGGCCACGCGCGCGGTGCCTCGACGCGGCGCACGGTGGTCAGCACGGCGACGCCGAACATCGCGCAGAGGAGCAGCACCGAGAGGACGAGCGAGCGGACCACCGCCGTGATGACGAGTGCGGCCACGCCGAGCTGGCCGACGGCCCGGGCCATCGCGAGGACGGGGGAGGCCGGCCGGGGCAGTCGCCCGGCGAGGTAGCCGGCGACGGTCACGGCGAGGAGGACGACGACCGCGAGGGCGACGGGCAGGCCGGGGTCGATCGTCACCCGCGCAGCCTAGGGTGTAGCGGTCGGCCGATTTCGCCGCCGCCCGCGCTCTCTGGCAGACTGGGTCGCTGCGTCCCGCCGACGAACGGCCCCCGCCACAGGGGGAGTGCCCCCGGACCCCGGTCCGGCATCGGCATGAGGCCCGGCGACGACGCCACGAACGAGACCCGAGCAGTACCGAGAACCGCGGATGACCTGTGGCAGCCCGCGAGAAAGCGACATCCGTCATGCAGCGTTTCGACGAGCTCGACCGCGCGTCGATGAAGAGCGACATCCCCGACTTCCGGGCCGGTGACACCGTCAAGGTGCACGTCAAGGTGGTCGAGGGCACGCGCTCCCGCATCCAGGTCTTCCAGGGCGTCGTCATCCGTCGCCACGGCGGTGGGGTCGGCGAGACCTTCACCGTCCGCAAGGTCTCCTTCGGCGTCGGCGTCGAGCGCACCTTCCCGCTGCACACCCCGATCGTCGACCGGGTCGAGGTCGTGACCCGCGGTGACGTCCGCCGCGCCAAGCTGTACTACCTGCGCGAGCTGCGGGGCAAGGCCGCCAAGATCCGCGAGAAGCGCGAGACCCCGGCCCACGCCTGAGCGGCACGCCGACCACCCGGGCGCGACCCACACGAACGAGGACTACCCTCGAGCGAGTGAGTGCCCCGACCGCCACCGACCCGGTGCCCGCCCCCGTGGCGCGTACCGGGTCGCGGCGTCCCGGGGTGCTGATCGTCCTCGTCGTGGCAGTCGTCACGGCATCGCTCGTGCGGGGCCTCCTGCTCGAGTCCTACCACGTCCCGTCGGCCGGCCAAGCGCCGACCCTCGAGCCAGGAGACCGCGTGCTCGTCCTCAAGACCGACCACCGGGCCGAGGCCGGTGACCTCGCCCTCGTCGACGACGACGGCGCCCTGCGGGTGCTGCCGTCCACGGAGGCGGCCGGCACGGGGGCGGACGTCGTCGGCAGCATCGTCTGGCGGTTCTGGCCGCTCGACCGGCTCGGCCCGGTGACCGCCCCGACGACCGGGGTCGCCCCGTGACCGCCCCCGAGCGCACCCGCGACGGCGCCGACGAGCCGACCGAGGTGGACGGGTCGCGGCCGCGCGGCCGCTCACCGCTCGGACTGCTGGGGTCGGCGGTCAAGGAGGTCGTCCTCGTCCTCGTCATGGCGATGGTCCTCTCCTTCGTCGTCAAGACGTGGTTCCTCCAGGCCTTCTTCATCCCGTCCGGCTCGATGGAGGACACCCTCCTCGTCGGAGACCGGGTCGTCGTCTCGAAGCTCACCCCGGGTCCGTTCGAGCTGCACCGGGGCGACGTCGTCGTCTTCGAGGACCCGGGGGGCTGGCTCGGTGACGTGCCGCCGATCCAGCGCACCGGCGCGTCCAAGAGCATCCACGACGCCCTCGTCTTCATCGGGCTCCTGCCGAGCGAGTCCGAGGACCACCTCATCAAGCGCGTGATCGGCCTGCCCGGCGACCACGTCGTCTGCTGTACCGCGCAGCGCCAGCTGACCGTCAACGACGTCCCGGTCTCGGAGCCGTACCTCAAGCGGGGTGACGTCCCGAGCTCGATGACGTTCGACATCACCGTGCCGGCCGGCAAGGTGTGGGTCATGGGGGACCACCGTTCGGACAGCGAGGACTCGCGATACCACGACGAGTCCGGAGACGGTCGCGACGGGTCGGTGCCGATCGACCGCATCACCGGCCGGGCCATCGCCGTCGTCTGGCCGTTCTCCCGGTTCGGCTGGCTCTCCGACTTCCCCGACACCTTCTCGGGCGTGCCCGCCCGCACCCCCCACTCGTGAGCCCGGCGCCGCGCTCGAAGCGCCCGAACCTGCGGGTCGAGCGCCAGCTGCAGCGCGACGGCCACCGGGTGCTGGCCGGGATGGACGAGGTCGGGCGCGGCGCGCTCGCCGGTCCGGTGACCGTCGGGGTCGTGGTCATCGACGAGACCTGCCGCAGCGCGCCGCCGGGGGTGCGCGACTCCAAGCTCCTCCAGCCGCACGCCCGCGAGGCGATGGTGCCGCGGATCGAGCGGTGGGCGCTGTGCCACGCCGTCGGGCACGCGAGCGCCGAGGAGATCGACCAGGTCGGGATCATCGCCGCTCTCCGGCTGGCGGGGCTGCGGGCGCTCGCGCAGTGCGGGGTGCGCCCGGACCTGGTCATCCTCGACGGCAACCACGACTGGCTCACCGCCCCCGAGGACGTCGGCCTGCTCGCCTTCGCCCACGCCGACACGGTCGAGACCCCACCGGTCACGACGATGGTCAAGGCCGACCTGAAGTGCTCGTCGGTGGCGGCGGCGTCGGTGCTCGCCAAGGTGACCCGTGACCGGATCATGGTCGAGCTCGGGGCCGCCGACGGCGAGCACGCCGTCTACGACTGGGTCGGCAACAAGGGCTACGCCGCGCCGGAGCACCTCGACGCGCTGCGGCTGCACGGGCCCTCGGTGTGGCACCGGCGCTCGTGGCGGCTGCCCGGCGTGATGCACGATGATGGCGTGGTGACCGACCTGACGAGCGTGGGGGAGCGATGAGCTCGGAGGACCTCGAGAAGTACGAGAGCGAGGCGGAGCTCGCGCTCTACCGGGAGTACCGCGACGTCGTCGGGCTGTTCAGCCACGTCGTCGAGACCGAGCGCCGCTTCTACCTGTGCAACTCGGTCGACGTGAAGGTGCGCACCGACGGCGGCGAGGTCTTCTTCGACGTGACGATGCACGACGCCTGGGTCTGGGACATCTACCGGCCGGCGCGGTTCGCCAAGACCGTGCGCGTCGTGACCTTCAAGGACGTCAACGTCGAGGAGCTCGCCAAGGCCGAGCTCGAGCTGCCGAAGGGCGAGTTCTAGCGGCCGGAGGGCGAGTTCCAGCGCCGTCGTCCACAGGCGCTCGGCGGCTCGTCGTTCGTCCACAGATCCCGCTCCCGGGGTTCCGGCCACGGGGGCACCGGGCGTTGGCTGCGGTCATGACGACGACCACCACCCCCGACCCGCGTCGGGCCCTCGGCCGGTACGGCGAGGCGCTGGCTGCGCGCTACCTCCGGGAACGCGGGTTGCGCGTGCTCGAGCGCAACTGGCGCTGCGAGCACGGAGAGGTCGACATCGTCGCGCTCGACGACGGGTGCCTCGTCGTCTGCGAGGTCAAGACCCGGCGCGACACCGCGTTCGGCGACCCGGTCGAGGCGGTCACCGTCGCGAAGGCGATGCGGCTGCGTCGCCTCGCCGCCGCGTACGCCCGGGCGCACCCCGGTCCGGCCGCCGTGCGGATCGACGTCGTCGGGGTGCTCTGCCGCCCCGGCGCGCCGCCCCTCGTGCGGCACGTCGTCGGGGTGGGGTCGTGACCCTCGGCCTCGGGCGCACCCGGTCGGTCGCCCTCACCGGGCTCGACGGCACGCTCGTCGACGTCGAGGCGCACATCGCCGCCGGCCTGCCCGCCTTCACCGTCGGCGGGCTCCCGGACACCGCGTGTGCCCAGGCCCCCGACCGCGTCCGCGCGGCGGCCCACACGGCCGGTGCCCCGGTCCCGCCGCACCGGGTCACCGTCAACCTCTCGCCCGCGTCGGTCCCCAAACGGGGGTCGGCCTTCGACCTCGGCATCGCGGTCGCCGTGCTGGCGGCGGCCGGGGTGCTGCCGCGCCGGGCCGTCGAGGACGTCGTCCACCTCGGGGAGCTCTCCCTCGACGGGCGCCTGCGCGGGGTGCGCGGCGTGCTGCCGGCCGTCCTCGCCGCGGCCCGCCGGGGCGAGCGGCACGTCGTCGTCCCCGACGAGAACGTGGCCGAGGCCCAGCTCGTCGGCGACGTCGTCGTCCACGGTGCGCGCTCGCTCGAGCAGGTCATCGGCTGGTACCGCGACGCCGCCGGGGGCGGGTCGCTGCCGGTCGCCGAGCGACGCGTCCCGGACGGCGGGGGCGCCGGCCCGGGGGTCGACCTCGCCGACGTCGTCGGCCAGCCCGAGGCGAGGGCCGCCCTCGAGCTCGCCGCGACCGGCGGCCACCACCTGCTCATGACCGGGCCACCCGGCGTGGGCAAGACGATGCTCGCCGAGCGGCTCGTCACGATCCTCCCGCCGCTGGGCCGGGAGGAGGCACTCGAGGTCCACGCGGTCCGCTCGCTGGTCGCCCCGGTCGGCGACGTCACCGAGCTCGACCGCACCCCACCGTTCGTCGCGCCGCACCACAGCACGTCGGTGGCTGCGCTCGCCGGGGGCGGGTCGGGGGTCGTCCTGCCCGGCGCCGTCTCGCGGGCCCACCACGGCGTGCTCTTCCTCGACGAGGCGCCCGAGTTCCGCTCCTCGGTCCTGCAGACCCTCCGTCAGCCCCTCGAGAGCGGCGAGGTGGTCATCGCCCGGGCCCGACAGCTGGTCCGCTACCCCGCCCGCTTCCTCCTCGTCCTGGCCGCCAACCCGTGCCCGTGCGGCATGGCGTTCGGGAAGGGCGCCGACTGCACGTGCGACTCGAGGGACATCCGCTCCTACACCTCACGCCTCTCCGGTCCGCTGCTCGACCGGGTCGACCTGCGCGTGCACGTGCCGCCGGTGCGGCGGGCGGCGTTCGCCGAGGAGACCGGCGAGTCGAGCGCCACCGTCGCCGAGCGGGTGTTCGCGGCTCGGGGTGCGCAGGCCGAGCGGTGGTCCCCGGCGGGCTGGCGGGTCAACGGGCTCGTGCCGGGGCACGTCCTGCGCCGACCGCCCTACCGGTTGCCCGGCTCGACGACCGTCGCGCTCGACACGGCCCTCGACGCCGGACGGCTGACCCTGCGCGGCTACGACCGCGTGCTGCGCCTCGCCTGGTCCTCCGCCGACCTCGCGGGTCGGGCCGTTCCCACCCGCGACGACGTCGCCACGGGGCTCGTCCTCCGCCGGGCCGAGGGGGTCGCGGCGTGACCGGCCGGGTGTCTCCGCTCGAGCGAGACGACCGCTGGGCCCGGGTCGCCCTGTCGTTCCTCCTCGAGCCGAAGCACCGGGCCACCCGCGACCGGCTGGCGGCCGAGGGAGGCGCGGCCGCGCTCGCGGCCATCCGGGAGCGGCGGGCCGCCGGCAGGGGAGAGGTGTACGTGCGTGTCCCGGAGCTCGACCTCGACGGCCTCGTCGCCTCCGTCCGGGCGCTCGGTGTGCGGGTCCTCGTCCCCGGGGACCCGGAGTGGCCGGTCGGCCTCGACCGCCACGAGGACCCGCCGTACTGCCTCTACGTGCGGGGCGAGCCCGACCTCGCGGCGCTCGCCGAGCGCGCGGTCTCGGTCGTGGGGTCTCGAGCCGCGAGCTCGTACGGGCTGCGGGTGGCCGCCGACCTCGGCGAGGACCTGGCCAGCCGCGGCTGGACGGTCGTCAGCGGTGCCGCCTTCGGCATCGACGCCGCGGCCCACCGGGGCGCGCTCGCCGGGGCCGGTCCGACCGTCGCCGTGCTCGCGTGTGGCGTGGACATCGCCTATCCACGGGCCCACGACCGCCTCATCGCGTCCGTCGCCGACGCTGGGGCGGTGGTCGCCGAGGTACCGCCGGGAGCGGCGCCGATGCGTGGGCGCTTCCTCGCCCGCAACCGGGTCATCGCGCTGCTCTCCCGGGCGACGGTCGTCGTCGAGGCGGGCCTGCGGTCGGGGTCCCTCTCGACGGCCCGCGAGGCGCGCGAGCACCACGTGCCGGTGGGGGCGGTTCCCGGCCCGGTGACCAGCGCCACCTCGGCCGGGTGCCACGAGCTCCTCCGCGAGACCGACGCCGTGCTGGTCACCGACGCCGCGGACGTCGCCGAGCTCGCCGCCCGGATCGGCGAGGACCTCGCGCCCGCGCGCCGCCCGGAGCCGCTCCCGACCGATGCCCTCGCTCCGGACGAGTACGCCCTGTGGGCGGCCGCGCCGGTCCGCCGCTGGCTGCCCCCCGAGCGCCTGGCCGTCCTCTCGGGGACCGACCCGCTCCGGGTCCCGGCGGCCCTGGCGGTCCTCGAGGCGCTGGGGCTGCTCGAGCGATCCGACGGCGGGTGGCGCAAGTGCGCGCCGACGGCGGGGGCCCGGTGACGTCGCCCTCCGGGAGGCCGGGCGTCCGCGCAGGTCCGGCGGGCGCGGGGAGCGTGCCCGGTCGTCCATTTCCACGCCTGACCGAACGGACGACCTTGCGGCGGTTCTCGTTGCGTCGGGCTCGTGGCGGTGTCACCGTGTCGACGTGACCGTCCTCTGCCATGAGGTGCTGTCCGCGTTCGAGCGACACCTGCGCGCCGAGCGTGGGCGCTCCGAGAACACCGTGCGCGCGTACACCCGCGACGTCGCGGCGTTCCTCGACGGCACCGGGGTCGAGGACGATGCCGACCTGCGTGAGGTGACGCTCGCCGACCTGCGCGGCTGGCTCGGTGCCGTCGCGCGCCGAGGAGCGGCCCGCTCTACGGTCGCCCGGACGTCGGCGTCGCTGCGGACCTTCTTCCGCTGGTGCGAACGGACCGGGCGGGTCGAGCACGACCCCGCGCTGCGGCTCGCCGCCCCCAAGCGGCACCGCACGCTGCCGCCGGTGCTCACCCAGCGCTCGGCGGCCTCCCTCCTCGAGGTCGCCGGGGTGGCGGCCGACGACGCCGACCCCGTCCACCTGCGCGACCGGGCGGCGCTCGAGCTGCTCTACGGCACCGGGATCCGCGTCGGTGAGCTCGCCGGGGCCGACGTCGACGACGTCGACCTCGACGCTCAGGTCCTGCGGGTCGTCGGCAAGGGCGACAAGGAGCGCCGGGTGCCGTTCGGCGCCCCCGCCCGGGACGCGGTGTCCGACTGGCTCGAGACCGGCCGCCCGGCGCTCGCGACCGCGACGAGCGGGCCGGCTCTCCTCCTCGGTCGCCGGGGACGCCGGGTCGACCCGCGCCAGGTCCGCGACGCCGTCCACCGCCTCCTCGAGCACGTGCCCGACGCCCCCGACCTCGGACCGCACGGTCTGCGGCACTCGGCCGCGACGCACCTGCTCGAGGGCGGGGCCGACCTGAGGATGGTCCAGGAGCTGCTTGGGCACGCCTCGCTCGCGACCACCCAGATCTACACGCACGTGTCCGTCGACCGGCTCAAGCGGTCCTACGCCCAGGCGCATCCCCGTGCCTGACAACGAGACGCAGGGGGACTCGGGCTACTCGGAGTGGATCTCCGAGGTCCGACGCCTGTACGTCGAGCCGAAGGCGCCGACCGACGTCCGGGTCGCTGCCGACACGGACCACGAGGACGAGCCGTCGGGCCTGCGCGCACGGTTCGGGCGCCGCAAGCGGCAGGCGCAAGAACCCGTGCCGGAGTCGACTCCCATGCACCCCAGCCTCGCCGCGTTCATCGACGGCCCGGCCCGCCCCGTCACGCTCGACTCGGCCCACCAGCCCGAGCCCGAGGAGCTCGACGAGGAACCGGCGTGGGTGGCCGCGCTCGCGGACGACCCGTCGCCGGACCCGGTGTCTGCCGAGGCCGAGCCGGCTGCCGAGACTGAGCCGGCTGCCGAGACTGAGCCAGCTGCCGACGCTGAGCCGGCTGCGGAGGCTGAACCGGCTGCCGACGAAGACCCCGACCCTGCGGCGGAGCTCGAGTCGGACCACGAGGTCGAGGAGACCTCCGTCGAGCCGGCTGCCGAGGTCGAAACGATGGTGGAGGCCGAGCCGGATGCGGAGGCTGAACGGGGTGCGGAGGCTGAACCGGCTGCCGAGGCCAACCTCGATCCTGCGGCGGAGCTCGAGCCGGAGCAGGTTGCCGCCCCCGCGGTAGAGCGTCCGCCGCTCGAGGTCCTCGACGACCTCGCGGCCGAGCTGCGGCTGGCCAACCCCTCACCGCACAGCTACGCGGAGTGGTCGAGCGAGGTCCGCCCGCCCGCGTACCCCGGGTCGGTCGCGGCGACGCTCGAGGACGACACGGCACTGGTCGGCGGACCGGCCTGGGCCGCCGCACGCGTTCCCGAGAGCACGTGGCCCGCCGGGGAGCTCGGGGCCCGCAGCGACGCCGGCACCTCGTCCGCGCCGGCCTCTGTGGCCACGGAGGCTGCGACGCCGGACGCCATCGCCTTCACCGCCACCCACGTCGTCGAGCCGTTCACCCCGACCGCGACCTCCACGCCGCCGCCCGTCGAGCACTGGTCCGCCACGGACGCCCAGGAAGTCCCGGCCGAGGACACCGAAGACGCCGAGGACCCCGGGGAGGTCGAGGAGGCGTTCGAGATCGAGGACACGGGGGAGGTCGAGGCCTCGCACGAGGTCGAGGACACGGGGGAGGTCGAGGACTCGGACGAGGTCGAGGACTCGGGCAATGCCGAGTCCGAGCCGGCCCGACCGGAGGCCACCGCGCGCCCTCGGTCGTGGTGGGACGAGACCCCGTTGGAGCCCCAGCCCGGTCCCGATGCCGGTCCGGTGGAGGCCGCCGACGTCGCCGGGGTGCTCGGACCGCAGGAGGCGGACGCGCCGGCCGGTACCGACCGACCGCTCGAGCCGGCCCGGGGCGACGACGAACAGTCCGGCACCACGACGTCACGCTGGGCCGTCGTCGACGACGAGCCGGACCAGGGCGGAGACGCCTCGACCATCGGCACCGACCCCGACCTCGCGGTGGACGCCGACGCGCCGGAGGACGGCGCGACGGTGACCCGGTCCCAGCTGAGATCGGCGGCCCGGGACGAGGCGCGCGCGCGAGGCCGCCGCCGACGGCGAGCGCTCGTCGCCGCCATCCTGATCCTCGTCGTCGCCGCGACGACGTGGTGGATGACCCGCCCCGACGAGCCCGTCTCGAAGGCTCCGACGACCGCCCAGCCCGCCGGTTCGGCGGCCCCGGCCCTGCCGGCCTCCCGCGGCGCCGGGGCGCCGACGCTGCTCCTGCTCTGACCGCGGACCGTCCCAGCGGCAGCAGACGGACCCGCCCGAGCCCGGTGAGCAGCGGCAGGGGGTCGAGGTAGACCTCGCCACGCCGGGCCCCGAGGTGGAGGCAACGCGCTGTCGGGCAGTGCGCGGTCGACCACGCGGCCGGGGCCTCGACGACTCCGAGGAGAGACCCTGCGGCGACCGGCTCACCCAGCGTCACCGAGGCGCGCACCGGCTCGTAGGTGCTCCGGAGACCATCGGGATTCCGCACCGTCACGGTGCCGCGGCCCGCGACGACCCCGACGTGCGTGACGACGCCGGTCTCGACCGCGAGGACCCGGTCGCCACCGTGCGCGGCGAGGTCGAGGCCGCGGTGCCCCCCGCCCCACGTGGAGGCGGGTGGGACGAAAGGCCGCTGTACCGAGGGTCGCGGGTGCAGGGGCCATCGCCATCGTGGCGACGCCGACCCGACGCGCGCCGACCCGACGCTCGCCGACCCGACGCGCGCCGACCGGACGCGCGCCGACCCGCCGTCGGCCGCAGCGTGCGAAGGGCCCATCACCACCGGAGTCCACGAACGGGGTGGGGACGGCCCGTCGGCCTCCGCACGCGCCACGACGGCTGCCACGGTGAGGACCGAGGCGACGAGCGCGGCGAGGGTGGTGGAGGCGGGCACACCGCGAGCCTCGTCCCGGTGCCCGCCCCGCGACAGGGCGCCGAGCGCATCTGTGGACGGGGGCGGGCGTCGGCGGCCCCTGTGGACGGCAGGCGCCGCGCCCTCAGCCGGTGCGCAGCCCCGCCAGCCGGCGGCAGCCCTCGTCGAGCACCGCGTCCTCCTTGCAGAAGGCGAACCGCACGAGCGTGCGGGATGCCTCGAGGTCGTCGTGGAACGCGGAGGCGGGCACACCGACGACCCCGGCCCGGTCGGGGAGCTCGAGGCAGAACGCCTCGGCGTCCACCACCCCGAGCGGCCCGGCGTCGGCGAGGACGAAGTACCCACCCTCCGGGACCGGGACCTCGAACCCCGCCTGCCGCAGCCCGGCCACGAGCCGGTCGCGCTTGCCGGCCATCGAGGCCGCCAGCCCGGTGAACACCGCGTCCGGAAGCCCGAGTCCCACCGCGATCGCGGGCTGGAAGGGTCCGGAGCCGACGAAGGTCAGGTACTGCTTCACGCCGCGCACCGCGGCGACCGCGGCTGCCGGCCCGCTCACCCAGCCGACCTTCCAGCCGGTCGTCGCGAACGTCTTCCCGCCGGAGGAGATGGTCAGGGTGCGCTCGCCCATCCCGGGGAGCGTCGCCATCGGCACGTGCTCGCGTCCGTCGAACGCCAAGTGCTCGTAGACCTCGTCGGTGACGACCCAGGCGTCGTGCTCGCGAGCCACCGAGGCGACGAGCTCGAGCTCCTCCCGGGTGAAGACCTTCCCCGTCGGGTTGTGCGGGGTGTTGAGCAGGACCAGCCGGGTGCGCTCCGAGAAAGCCGCCCGCAGCGACGCCTCGTCGACCGCGAAGTCCGGGAAGCGCAGCAGCGACGTACGCCGCACCCCGCCGGCGAGCGCGATCGTCGCCGCGTAGCTGTCGTAGTACGGCTCGAAGGTCACGACCTCGTCGCCCGGCCGGACGAGCGCCAGCACGACGGCCGCGATCGCCTCGGTGGCGCCCACCGTCACGAGCACCTCGCGGTCCGGGTCCACGTGCAGCCCGTAGAACCGCTCCTGGTGCGCGGCGATCGCGTTCCTCAGCTCGGGCACGCCCGGCCCCGGTGGGTACTGGTTGCGACCCCCGCGGATGGCGTCGACGGCGGCGTCGAGCACCTCGCGCGGCCCGTCGGTGTCGGGGAACCCCTGCCCGAGGTTGACCGCGTCCTTCTCGAGGGCCAGCTGGGTCATCGTCGCGAAGATCGTCGTGCCGAACTCGGTCAGTGCGGGGTGTCCGGGGATCGAGGGCATGGCCCGCAGGCTACGCGGGCGAGGGCTCGCCCTCCTGCCCGGAGGACTCGACAGCGGGGTCGTCGTCCGCCTCGGCGTGGGCGATGTGGTCCAGCTGGCGCCACACGAGGAGCAGGGTGACGCCGGACCCGACGAAGGCGAACCAGAACGGCGCCGCGGCCCCGAACCGCTCGGCGATGACGCCGCCGAGGAACTGGCCGACGAGCAGCCCGCCGACGAGCCCGACCCAGTAGACGCTGCCGACCCGGCCCTGGTACTCCTGCGGTGTCGCCCGCTGCCGCACCGCCGAGGACAGCGAGCCCCAGACGAACGCGTAGGCCCCGAAGACGACCATGATCGCGACGGCGAGCACCCACACCGTCGTCAGTGCGAGCGCGAGGTGCGTGACGACCTCGAGGACCAGGCAGGCCTTCATGAGGGCGGCCAGGGGCACCCGGCGCTCCAGCCACCCGTACGAGAGGACCGAGGCGATGCCGCCGACCGCGGAGGCGGTCGTGAGCAGCCCGAACCCGATCGAGTCGACGCCGAGCCGCTCCTGCGCCCAGAAGACGAGGACCCCCCACGGCGCGCCCCAGGTGATGTTGAAGACGAGGATGACGATGGTCAGCGTGCGGACCGGGGCGTGGTGCGCGATCCACCGCAGGCCGTCGACGATGTCGCGCCCGACGTGCTGGTCGGGCCGTTCACGCCCCATCCGGGGCAGCCGGACCCGCGCGAAGAGGCCGACCGCGAGCAGCAGCGAGAGGGTCTGCACCCCGAACGGCACCGCGGACCCGAGCGCGAACAGCGCGGCCCCGACCGCGGGGCCGACGAGCTGGTTCGCGACGAGGAAGCCGGACATCTGCCGGGCGTTGGCCAGGCCGAGGTCGGCGGGGGCCACGATCATCGGGAGGATGGCCCGCCACCCGGTGTCGGCGAAGACCTCCGCGGTGCCGACGAGCAGCAGGAGGGCGAGGAGGAGGCCGATCGAGAGCACCCCGGTGAGCAGCGCGACGACGAGCACGGCGAGGACGACGATCCGCGCGACGTTCGCGGTGATGACGACGCGGCGCCGGTCGACCCGGTCGGCGACCGCGCCGGCGTAGAGCCCGACGACGAGCCCGGGCAGCCGCTGCACGACCGCCGCGGCGGCGATGAGCACGGGGGAGCGGGTCTGGCTGGCCACGAGCAGCGGACCGGCGGCGAGGGCGATGCCGTCCCCGACCTGACCCACCCACGCGGAGGCGAGGTTCCACCGGAACGCCGTGCCCATCCGCGGCGGGGCGATGGCGTCGACGATCCTGCTCACGAGGTCGAGACGCTACCCGCGGCTCCGGACACCGGGCACCCGGTTCCCCGCCGCCCGTTCGCCCCGTCGACCGAACCCGCCGATTTCGTCCGGCGACCCTCGGCCACGTACCATGTCCGATGGCCTTCGTGTGCGTGCACGCGGGAGCCGTACTTCGCGCGTCACCCTCCTGCGACGAGGACTCCTCCGAGCAGGGACGCACCACGGCAGTGACGGATGCCGGCCCCCGGGCCGGTCGCCGTCCGGGGTGCGTCGGGACGCCAGGCAGGTGGGTCCACCCCTCGGGGCTCGGGCACCACCGACGTAACTGACAACCTCACAGCACAAGGAGAACGACGATGGCCGTCGTCACCATGCGCCAGCTCCTCGAGAGCGGCGTCCACTTCGGGCACCAGACCCGTCGCTGGAACCCGAAGATGAAGCGCTTCATCATGACCGAGCGCAACGGCATCTACATCATCGACCTGCAGCAGTCGGTGACCTACATCAACAACGCGTACGAGTTCGTCAAGGAGACCGTCGCCCACGGCGGCACCATCCTCTTCGTCGGCACCAAGCGCCAGGCCCAGGAGCCCGTCGCCGAGCAGGCGACGCGCGTCGGGATGCCGTACGTCAACCACCGCTGGCTCGGTGGCATGCTCACCAACTTCCAGACGATCTCCAAGCGCCTCACGCGCCTCAAGGAGCTCGAGGAGATCAACTTCGACGACGTGGCCGGCTCCGGTCGCACGAAGAAGGAGCTCCTCATGATGAAGCGTGAGAAGGACAAGCTCGAGAAGACGCTCGGTGGCATCCGCTCGATGAGCAAGGTCCCCTCCGCGGTGTGGATCGTCGACACCAAGAAGGAGCACCTCGCCGTCGACGAGGCCCGCAAGCTCGGACTGCCGGTCATCGCGATCCTCGACACGAACTGCGACCCGGACGAGGTCGACTACAAGATCCCGGGCAACGACGACGCCATCCGCTCGGTCACCCTGCTCACCCGCGTCATCGCGGACGCCGTCGCCGAGGGCCTCATCGCCCGCTCCGGCGGCCAGGCCGCGACCGGCGACGAGGCGCAGGGCGAGGAGCCGCTGGCCGAGTGGGAGCGCGAGCTCCTCGCCGGTGACGCCGAGGCGTCGGCCGAGGCCGTCGCTCCCGAGGCGGGGGAGACCGCCGCCGCCACCGCCCCCGAGGCTGCCGAGGCCGCGCCGGCCGAGCAGGCCGAGGAGCAGGCCGCCGTTGAGGCGCCCGCCGAGGAGCAGGCCGCCGAGGCCCCCGCCGAGGCCCCGACCGAGGAGAAGGCGGAGGCCCCGGCCGAGCAGGCCTGAGCCACACCCTCATCCGTCCACCCCAACGAGCGAGACAGGAAACCATGGCGAACTACACCGCCGCTGACATCAAGGCGCTCCGCGAGAAGACCGCGGCCGGCATGATGGACGTCAAGAAGGCCCTCGACGAGGCCGACGGCGACATGGCCAAGGCCGAGGAGATCCTCCGCGTCAAGGGCCAGAAGGGCGTCACCAAGCGCGAGGGGCGCACCGCCTCCAACGGCCTCGTCACCGCGCAGGCCGCCGGTGGCGAGGGCACCCTCGTCGAGGTCCTCTGCGAGACCGACTTCGTCGCCAAGGGCGAGCGCTTCATCGCGCTCGCCGACGAGGTCCTCGCGCAGGCCGTCGCGACCAAGGCCGCGGACGCCGACGCGCTCCTCGACTCGACGCTCTCCGATGGCAAGACCGTCAAGCAGCTGCTCGACGAGGCCAACGCGACCATCGGCGAGAAGATCGAGGTCAAGCGCGTGGCCCGCCTCGAGGGCGAGCACGTCGTGTCCTACCTGCACAAGACGAGCCCCGACCTGCCCGCGCAGATCGGTGTGCTCGTCTCGACGCAGGGCGGCGACGACAGCACGGCGCGCGACGTCGCGATGCACGTCGCGGCCTTCGCGCCGAGCGTCCTCAGCCGTGAGGAGATCGACGCCGAGACGGTCGAGAACGAGCGTCGCGTCGCCGAGGCCACGGCCAAGGAGGAGGGCAAGCCCGAGGCCGCCCTCCCGAAGATCATCGAGGGTCGGGTCAACGGCTTCTTCAAGGAGCAGGTCCTCCTCGAGCAGCCGTTCGCCAAGGAGCCGAAGAAGACGGTCGCCAAGGTCCTCGACGAGGTCGGCGCGTCGGCCACCGGCTTCGCGCGCTTCCGCGTCGGGTCCTGACCCACGGCGCTCCTCGAGCGCACCACGTCACGCCGCCCCCGGGTCCGCCCCGGGGGCGGCGTCGTGCGTCCGGCCCGCGGACGGCCGGCAGGGCCGCACCCGTCATCCGGCAACCCCCGAGGTCGCACCGGAACGGTTCCCGGGGGACCCCTGGGCTTCCGGTAGCCGGCGGGAAACCCGGGGGCCGACGCGGCCGCATGGCACCATGGAACGCAGGAGGCCGCCATGGACGCACCCGAGCACGACCGGCTCGACCTGGAGCACCGGATCCACGTCGACCTGCCGCGCGTGCGCCCCGAGGACATGGTGACGACCCAGGAGGTCGAGCCGGCCCGCGACCCGCGCGGCGGCCGCGACACCGAGACCGAGTTCATGCTCAGGTACGCCGGCGGCATCTGACCCCGTGGGCGACGCCGGCCGACGTGGGTCCGCACCGCGGTGAGCGGCTGCGTCGCCGGTGAAGGACCGTACCGCCGGTGAGCGCTCGCCCCGCCGGTAGGTCAGGGCGCCCCGGCTCGGCACGCTGTCACCGGCGAGGCACGCTCACCCCGGCTCCGCACGCTGTCACCGGCGAGGCGCTCAGGCACCGAGGACGCCGCGCTCCGTGACCGGGGGGCGGTCGCTCCACGGGAAGGAGATCCACCGCTCGGTCGTGCCCCAGGCGTAGTCGGGTACGACGACCGACCGCGGCTTGGCGTAGACGACCGCCGTGCGCACCCCGCCGACCTTCCCCGCGCAGAACTCCCGCACGGAGGCGAGGGTGAGCCCGGTGTCCGCGACGTCGTCGGCGACGAGCACCGTCGCGTCGTGCAGGTCGACGAAGTCCGGGGCCGGCGGGAGAATGCGCGGCACGTCGAGCCGCTCGTCGACGCCGGTGTAGAACTCGACGTTCATCGTGTACGTGTTCTTCACCCCGAGGGCGTAGCCGAGCGCGCCACCGACGATGAGGCCGCCGCGTGCCACGGACAGGATCATGTCCGGGACCCCGTCGGCGGCGACCCGCTCGGCGAGCGACCACACCGCCTCGTCGAACCGCTGCCACGTCAGGACCTCGCGCTCCGCCTCCACGGCGCCATCGTGGCAGCCGCAGGTTACCGGCGGGTTTCCCGGTTGGGTCCGGGCCGCGCCCGTGTGACAGGATCGGGTGACCGCCGTGTACCCCGCCGAGGAGGCCATCCGTGACCACGACCGCCACCGCCGAGGCCCCGGCATCCGTCGCCTCCGCCCCGGGGCGCAACCGCCGCGTCCTGCTCAAGCTGTCCGGCGAGGTGTTCGGCGGCGGCCGGGTCGGGGTCGACCCCGACGTCGTCCGCGGGGTCGCCAAGCAGATCGCCGCGGCCGTCCGCGAGGGCATCGAGGTGGCCATCGTCGTCGGCGGCGGCAACTTCTTCCGCGGCGCCGAGCTGCAGCAGAAGGGCATGGAGCGGGCCCGGGCCGACTACATCGGCATGCTCGGCACGGTGATGAACTGCCTCGCCCTCCAGGACTTCCTCGAGAAGGAGGGCGTCGACACCCGCGTTCAGACGGCCATCACGATGGGCCAGGTCGCCGAGCCGTACATCCCGCGCCGGGCCATCCGCCACCTCGAGAAGGGGCGGGTCGTCATCTTCGGCGCCGGCGCCGGCATGCCGTACTTCTCCACCGACACCGTGAGCGCCCAGCGGGCCCTCGAGTGCAAGTGCGACGCCGTCCTCATGAGCAAGAACGGCGTGGACGGGGTCTACGACTCCGACCCGCGCACCAACCCGGACGCCCGCAAGCTCGACCAGGTCACCTTCGAGGAGGCCCTGCGCACCGGCCTCAAGGTCGTCGACGCCGCGGCGTTCAGCCTGTGCATGGACAACGCCCTGCCGATGGTCGTCTTCGGGATGGAGGGCGACGGCAACGTGACGCGCGCGCTGCGCGGCGAGCCGATCGGCACCCTCGTCCACGCCGGCTGAGCCGCCCCGGCCCGGCCGCACCCGGGCGTTTGACACACTGGACCCGCAGCGCCGCGCCCGCGACGCCCATCCGAAGGAGAACCGCGCCGTGATCGACGAGACCTTGTTCGAGGCCGAGGAGAAGATGGAGAAGGCCGTCGAGGTCGCCAAGGAGAACTTCGCGGGCATCCGCACCGGCCGGGCGCACCCGGGGATGTTCCAGAAGGTCCTCGTCGACTACTACGGCGCCCCGACCCCGCTGCAGCAGCTCGCGTCGTTCCAGACGCCCGAGGCGCGCACGATCATCATCAGCCCGTTCGACAAGGGCTCGATGCACGCCATCGAGAAGGCCATCCAGCAGGCCGACCTCGGCGTCAACCCGAGCAACGACGGCACCATCATCCGCTGCACGATGCCGCAGCTCACCGAGGAGCGCCGCCGTGAGTACGTGAAGATGGCGCACACCGAGGCCGAGGACGCCCGGGTGTCGGTCCGCAACATCCGCCGGCACGCGAAGAGCACCCTCGAGAAGCTCGTCAAGGACGGCGAGGTCGGCGAGGACGAGGGCGTGCGAGCCGAGAAGGAGCTCGAGGCCGTGACCAAGCGGCACGTCGACCAGATCGACGAGCTGCTCAAGCACAAGGAATCCGAGCTCCTCGAGGTCTGACCCGCTCATGTCCGACGCCCCGAGCGAGCCCGACACCCCCGCGGAGGACCCCGGTCCCGACGCGGGGGTCGTCGCGACCGCCGCAACCGCCGAGGACGCGGCGGCCGAGCCCGGCGAGTCGCGTCGCGCTCCCCGGGCCGGCCGCGACCTGCGCGCGGCCGTCGGCGTCGGCCTGCTCCTCGGCGCGGTCGTCATCGGCACGCTCGTCCTCGACGCCCGCGCCTTCCTCGTCGTCATCGTCGCCGCGATCTGCCTCGGCGCCTGGGAACTGCGCCGGGCGGTCGGCAGCCGGGGGATGCAGGTGCCGCTCCTGCCCCTGATGCTCGGCACGGTCGGGATGATCGCCTCGGCGTACCTGCGCGGCGCCGAGGCGCTCGTCGTCACCTTCGGCCTCACCCTCGTCGGGATGGTCGTGTGGCGCGTCGCCGACGGCCTCGACGGTGCCGCCCGCGACCTGTCCGCGTCCGCGCTCGTCGCGTTCTACCCCGTCTTCCTCGGCGGCTTCGCCTCGCTGATGCTCGCCGCACCCGACGGCCGCCTCCGCATCATCACCTTCGTCCTCGTCACGGTGCTCTCGGACATCGGGGGCTACGCGGTGGGCGTGGTCCTCGGCAAGCACCCGATGGCACCGTCGCTCAGCCCGAAGAAGTCGTGGGAGGGGTTCGCCGGGTCCGTCGCCACGTGCGCGGTCGGCGGGGCCGTCGCGCTGCCGCTGCTCCTCGACGGACCATGGTGGGCCGGGGCGCTGCTCGGGGCGGTCGCGGCCGGGGCGGCGACCACCGGCGACCTCATCGAGTCGAGCATCAAGCGCGACCTCGGCATCAAGGACATGGGCTCGGTGCTGCCCGGCCACGGCGGCCTCATGGACCGCCTCGACTCCCTCGTCGTCGTCGCCCCGATCGCCTGGGCGCTACTCCTCTGGCTCGTCCCGACGAGCTGAGCGCCGCGGGCCCCGACCGGCCGAGCGACGTCGACCGGCCGGGGCCGCGGGGCCTCAGCCCGCCCGGCGCCGACCGCGAGCGAGGATGGAGTCGAGCAGCGGCGTCGTGTGCACCTCGAGGCTGCCGTCCTCGAGCTCCTCGGTGAGGCAGGTGATCTCGCGGTGGTACCAGTGGTACACGTGCGGGGTCACCGGGCCGACGCCGTCGGCGTACATCTCGGCCGCGTGCGCCGGCACGAGCTCGAGGGCGTCGCGGACCTCGGTCGGCGTGGCGCACGTCTGGAGGACGATGGCGTGCCGGTGCGGCATCGCGAAGACGACGCCACCGCTGAGGTCCGACCCCGGACTCCAGCGCTCGAGGGCGTCGAGGAGGAACCGGGAGAAGGACGCGGTGTACGGCGAGTCGCCGACGAGCGCGGTGACCGAGTGCCGTGAGCTGCCGAGGCGGATGCGCTCGACGTCGGCGGTCTCCATCTGCCGCACGAGGTTGGCCCGCGCGATCTCCATGAGCGTCGACAGGTGCCGGCGGGTCGCGACGATCCGCGACTCCGGCAGCGTGACGACGGTCGTCGGGAGGTCGAGCGTGAGCACCTCGTCGACGTGCTCGGTGAACGGCATGACGTAGCCGAACCCGAGGCCGGTGCCGTGCAGCCGGTCGCGGGCGACGAGCCGGGCGGTGAGCGCGCCGTCGAACTGCTCCTGCGTCAGCGAGTCGACGTCGGTCTCGGCCGCCGCGGTGAGCCGCTCGAGATGGGCTCGCACGGCCGCGTCGAGGTCGCCGCCGTCGACGTCCGGGACCGGCACGAGCGGATGACGGATGGGAGCCGTTGCTCCCCGGAACTGGTCGGTGCCCCCTGCGGGCGCGCGCCAGCAATCGAACAGGCCCATGGCCATGCCTTTCCCTGCATCCCCGCTCCCCCTGCGGAACGGGTCTGACCACAGGGTAGGTGGCCAGGACCTCCCTCGTGGCGAATTCGGGCAATCGGCCGAATGGACGGCACGGATGGCCCGTTCGCCGGCCCCGTGGGCCGCGGACCCAGCACCTGCGAGAATCGGGGGACCATGTCCGACGCTCCCTCCTCCCGTCCCGCCCCCGGTCAGCTGACCCTCGTCGCACCGCGGCGGGGGAAGCCGCCGCGCCACCTCGCCGACCTCACCGTCGAGGAGCGCCGCGAGGCGGTCGCCGCCCTCGGCCACCCGGCGTTCCGGGCCAACCAGCTCTCGACGCACTACTTCGAGCGGCTCGTGGACTCCCCGGAGCAGATGACCGACCTGCCCCAGGCGGTCCGCGACGACCTCGTCGCCGACCTGCTGCCGCCACTCCTCGGTCCGGTCCGGTCGATCACCGCCGACGAGGGCGCGACGGTCAAGCAGGTGTGGCGGCTCTTCGACGGCGCGCTCGTCGAGTCGGTGCTCATGCGCTACCCCAACCGGGTCACGGTCTGTATCTCGAGCCAGGCCGGCTGCGGGATGAACTGCCCCTTCTGCGCGACCGGGCAGGAGGGCCTGACCCGCAACATGTCGACCGGCGAGATCGTCGAGCAGGTGGTCGCGGCGGCGCGGATGCTCCGCCACGGCGGCCTGCCCGAGGCGCGTGGCCTCGACGGAGGCGCCGGGCTCGGCGACGAGGCCGAGGGCTCCGACGAGCCCGCCGTCCGCGGACCGGCTCGGGTCAGCAACGTCGTCTTCATGGGGATGGGGGAAGCGCTGGCGAACTACAAGGCGGCCATCGGCGCCATCCGCCGGCTCACCGAACCCGCGCCCTCGGGGCTCGGGATCTCGGCCCGTGGCATCACGATGTCGACGGTGGGCCTCGTGCCGGGCATCGACCGGCTCGCGGCGGAGGGCATCCCGGTGACGCTCGCGCTCTCGCTGCACGCGCCGGACGACGAGCTGCGCGACGAGCTCGTGCCGATCAACACCCGGTTCAAGGTCGACGAGGCGATCGATGCAGCGCACCGCTACTACGAGACCACCGGTCGGCGGGTCAGCATCGAGTACGCGCTGATCCGCGACATCAACGACCAGGCGTGGCGGGCCGACCTCCTCGGCGAGAAGCTGGCAGCGCGCGGGCGGGGATGGGTGCACGTCAACCCGATCCCGCTCAACCCGACGCCCGGCTCGAAGTGGACGGCCTCCCGGCGCGGTGTCGAGCAGCAGTTCGTCGAGCGGCTGCGCGCGCACGGCATCCCGACCACCGTGCGCGACACCCGGGGCTCGGAGATCGACGGCGCCTGCGGCCAGCTCGCCGCGTCGACCGCCTGAGGGCGCGCGGCCCCTCGCCGGCGAAGCGCTGACCGTCGGACCGGGGCGGGCTTACCCTTCTCGCGTGCGACGTCGCGTGCTCGGAGCGGCCGCGGTGGTCACCGTGGCGCTCGCGGGCTGCTCCGGCGCCGACGACCTGCCGGCGAACCTGCGTGAGCGCAGCGGGCACGACGCCCACGCCGCGGCCGCGTCGTCCGCGGCCGCGTCGGCGACTCCGCGCCCGGACCTCCCTCTGCGCGCGGGTGAGCGGTTCGTCGAGGTGCGGCTGCCGGCGGAGTACACCCCGAAGGCGCCGACCCCGAACGGCACCGACGACTACCGCTGCTTCCTCGTCGACCCCGGGCTGCGCACCGACCAGCTCGTGAGCGGGGTCGACATCCGCCCGGACAACGCGGCGATCGTCCACCACGTCATCGTGAGCAAGGTCGAGCCCGGCCAGGTCGCGCAGGCCGAGGCGCTCGACGCCGCCGCGCCCGGCGACGGATGGACCTGCTTCGGCGGCAGCGGGATCCGCGGCGCCGGCGTGAGCCTCGACGACGCCGACTGGGTCGGCGCGTGGGCCCCCGGCGGGGGCGAGAGGGTGATGGCCGGCGACATCGGCATCCCGCTGGGGGCAGGATCACGTCTCGTCGTGCAGATGCACTACAACCTCCTCGCCGGCTCCGGGCCCGACCGCAGCACGGTCCGGTTGCGCGTGAGCGAGGCGTCCGGCAGCCGCAGGAAGCCGCTGGCCACGATGTTGCTCCCGGCGCCGGTCGAGCTGCCGTGCCGGAACGGCCGGGGCTCCGGGCTGTGCGACCGCGCCGTGGCGGACGTCGACCTGGCCAAGCGGTTCCAGGAGCAGCCGACGCGGGCCGACCTGCTGCACCTCCTCTGCGGGCCGGTCCGGCCCGGGCCGGTCCAGAGCTGCACGCGACCGGTGCGCGAGGCCGGCACGATCCGGGCCGTGGCCGGCCACATGCACCTGCTCGGCCGGGCGATCACCGTCGACGTCGACAAGGGCACCGACCGTGCCCAGCGCGTGCTCGACATCGCGAACTGGGACTTCGACGACCAGGGCAGCATCCCGCTCGCGAAGCCGGTCGCCGTGCGGCCCGGCGACAGCATCACCGTCACCTGCCGGCACGACCAGTCGCTGCGCGACCGGCTCCCCGCCTTCAGCGGCCAGCCCGAGCGCTACGTCCTCTGGGGCGAGGGCACGACCGACGAGATGTGCCTCGGCATCGTCCTGCTGACCCGGCCCTGACGGGAGCGCGCCGGGGTGCGTCGGGGAAGGTGGCGGGCCCGTGTCGTGGTGCTGGCGGGCCCCCCTCGGCCAGACTGGCGGCGTGAGCCTTCGTGAGGAGCGGGTCCGCCGCGGGTGGAGCCAGGAGGAGCTGGCCGAGGCCAGCGGCGTCAGCGTGCGCACGATCCAACGGCTCGAGTCCGGGCGGCCGGCGGGCCGCGCCACGGTGGCGGCCCTCGCCGCCGCGCTCGGCGCCGACCCCGAGGCCCTGGCCGACGCGGCGTCCGGGCGAGCCTCGGCGGGTGGGCCGGCGCCCGAGGTGAGCTTCGCCGAGGCCCTGCGCCTCGGCGCCCGGGGATGGTCGTCCTTCGAGGGGCGGGCCAGCCGCTCCGAGTACTGGTTCCTCGTCCTCGCCGCGGTCGTGCTGGTCGGGGCGCCGGCGGCTCTCGACGAGCGGCTCGGGGCCTTCGCCGCCGTGCTCAGCCTCGTCCCGCTCCTCGCCGTCGGGACCCGCCGCCTGCGCGACGCCGGTCAGAGCCCGTGGTGGCAGCTCTTCCTCCTCGTTCCCTTCGGGTTCGTCGTCATCGCGACGCTCATGGTGATGCGGGGTCGGGTGCAGGAGGTCCCGGCCGTGGAGGCCACCCGGCCGTGAGCACCCCGACGGCCTCGGTGAGGTCGTCGACGAGGTGGACCCGGTCGGCCATCCCCCGGCCCGAGGCGAGGGCGGCGAGCGCCGGCCAGACCGGCAGGGCCTCGGTCCAGTGCGCGCGGCCGACGAGCACGAGGTGGGGGAGCGGCGCGCCGTCCGCCGGCTCGCGCTCGTAGTACAGCCGGGTCGCCGCCTGGAAGACCTCCTGGACCGTGCCGGCGGCTCCCTCGAGCACGACCACCCCGGCGGTGCAGCGCGCGAGCAGGCCGTCCTCCCGGATCGCGTTGGAGAAGTACTTGGCGATGCCGTCGCAGAAGACGTTGGGCGGCTCGTGACCGTAGAACCACGTCGGGATGCCGATGCTCGCGACCGCGCGCCGCTCACGGCCGGCCACGAGCCCGGCCCGGACCTCGAGGGCGAGCGTGGCCCAGGCCCGCACGTCGGGGCGGAACGAGGGGACCCCGCGCAGCCGGTCGACGGCCTCCACGAGGGACTCGCTCGTCGGCGCGAGTGCCCCGAGGTTGGCCGCCTCCATGGCCCCCGGCCCGCCCCCGGTGGCCACCACGAGCCCCGAGCGGGCGAGCGCGTGCCCGAGGGCGGCGGCCCGGGCGAACGCGGAACTGTCCCGGCGCAGGGCGTGCCCGCCCATGACGCCCACGACCGGCAGCGCGTCGAGGGCGTCGCTCAGGGCGTCGGTCACCGAGTCGTCGTGGATGGCCCGCAGGAGGGTGACGAAGGCGTCGTGGCCGACGGCGGCGTCGCGCGACCACCGGTAGGCCCGGGCGTCCGGCGTGGACTCGTACCCGGTGCCGAGCAGCCCGTCGTACAGCTCCTCCGGGGAGTAGAGGCTCGCCCGGTAGGGGTCGACGGGGGCGCGGGGGTCGGTGGGGAAGACGAGGGCGCCGTGCGTGCGCCGGGGGTGCTCGAGGTCGGCGGGCAACCCCCCGCCGAGGACGACCAGGCCCTCCACGTCGTCGCGGCGCAGCAGCCGTCCGGCGCGCTCGGTGAGGTCGAGGTCCTGCAGCCGGAGGCCGCGCAGGGGGGCACCGGCGTCCAGGGCCGCGTCGAGGGCGGCCAGGGTCTCGATCTCGCGCACGCACCCGAACCTACCCGCGCCGCCCGGGCCGCCCGCCCCACGCGTATCGGGTCACCCGATATCGCCGCGCTCCACCCGGGAACGGAACTCGGGTGAAGGTGGGTCGTATCGGGTCACCCGATACGCGAGTGGTTCCGGAGAGGGGGCGACCGGGTCAGTGGCCGCCGGTGAGGCGGGCGAGCACCGGGGCGAGCCGGCTCGGGCGCCCCGTGCGGCCCCCCTCCGCGGCGGCCAGCCGCGCGGCCCGCAGGCCGGCGTTGACGCCCAGCCAGCGCAGCGGCTCCGGCTCCCAGGACGGCGACCGGTGGCCGACCCACGGCAGCGAGGTCAGCGCGGAGGTGCGCCCGAGGACGAGGTCGGCGAGCGTGCGCCCGGCCAGGTTGGTCGCCGCGACGCCGTCACCGACGTAGCCGCCGGCCCGGCCGGTGCGGGTCACCGGGTCCCACTGCACCGACGGGTGCCAGTCGCGCGCGATGCCGAGCGGGCCGCCCCACGCGTGGGTGAACCGCACGCCCTCGAGGGCCGGCAGCAGGTGGGTGAGCAGCCGTCGGAGCGCGCCGAACACGGCCTCCTCGTGGTCGAACGCCGGGCGGATGGCGGAGCCCAGGTGGTAGGGAGCGCCCCTGCCGCCGAACGCGATCCGGTCGTCGACCGTCCGCTGCCCGTAGATGACGACGTGCCCGTGGTCGCCGAACACCTCCCGCTCGGCGAGCCCGATGCGCGTCCACTGCGCGGCGCTCAGGGGCTCGGTGGCGACCATGAGCGAGTAGACGGGGACGACCGCGCGCTCGTGCCCGGGCAGCTGCGGCGTCCATCCCTCGGTCGCGAGGACGACGGCGCGCGCGCCGACCCGTCGGCCGTCCTCGAGGACGACGACGCCGTCACCGGCCCGGCCGACCCGCACGCCCTCGAGGACGACCCCGCCCATCCGGCGCACGGCGGCGGCCAGCCCGTCGGCGAGGTCGCGCGGCTGCACCCGCGCGCAGTGCGGGTTGAACGTGGCACCGCGCAGGCCGGTGACGTCGAGGCGCTCGCGGGCCTCGTCCGCCCCGAGCCAGACCGTGCCGTCGCCCCAGGCCGCGCCGTCCTCGGCGGCGGCCCGCGCCCGCATCTCCTGGGCCGGCGTCCGCGCGACCAGCAGCGTGCCGCCCCGGGTGAACCCGGAACCGAGGCCCTCGGCGGCGTCGACCCGGCCCACCTCCCCGACGGTCTCGCGCAGCGCGGCGAGCTGGGCCAACGCGGCCTCGCGGCCGTACCGGGCGGCCAGGGTGTCGGGGGAGACCGGCCAGAGCGCCGAGACCCAGCCACCGTTGCGGCCGCTCGCCCCGAACCCGACGTGCTCGGCCTCCAGCACGAGCACCTCGAGGGAGGGGTCGGCGCGCAGCAGGTAGTACGCCGTCCACAGCCCGGTGTAGCCACCGCCGACGACGACCACGTCCGCGCGCAGCGGCAGGTCGCCACCGCCGGGGACCGACGTCGAGGCCCGGGTGTCCCACCAGAGCGGCGCCGTGCCGGTGGAACCGGCCGGGCCGGAGCGCTCCGTCGGCACCGTCAGAGGTGGTTCTCGGCCTCGGTGAGCACGCTCCGCAGCCGGCGCTCGATCTCGTCGAACTCGGCCGGCCCCATGGTCAGCGGCGGGGCGAGCTGCACGACGGGGTCACCGCGGTCGTCGGCGCGGCAGTACAGGCCGGCGTCGAAGAGTGCCTTGGAGAGG
>NZ_DAOLAC010000036.1:0-42332 GCF_035325325.1 Phycicoccus sp.
GATCCTGCGAGCCGTGGGGCTCGGCGGGGTCACCCAGGCGTGGCTCGGCAGCTTCACCCTCGCGCTGCCGGCGGTCGGGCTCATCGGGTCGTGGGCCCTCACCGGGCTCTGCCTCGTGCTCTTCCTCAGCGGGATGCAGAAGATCGACGGCACCCTGTACGAGGCGGCCCGCCTCGACGGCGCGGGTGCGGTGCGCGAGTTCTTCGCGGTCACCCTCCCGGCGCTGCGCGGCGAGGTCGCCGTCGCGCTCACCATCACCGTCGTCGCGGCCCTGGCCAGCTTCGACATCGTCTTCGTGACCACGAACGGGTCGCCGGGCGACACGACGACCGTGCCGGGCCTGCTCGTCTACCGGCTCGCGTTCACCAACGGCCAGGTGGGCCTCGCTTCCGCCCTCGCCGTGACGCTCACCGTGCTGATCGTCGGCGCGGTCGGTGTCATCCAGCGCCTCATGCGGGAGCCGGAGTGAGCGGCGGCCGGCGGGTCGAGGCGACGACCACCTACGCGATCCTCGCGGTGATGTCGGTCGTCACCCTGCTGCCGTTCGTCAGCATCGTCCTCGCCTCGCTCAACCCGCCGGGCACCCTCGTGTCGGGGATGGCGGTCCCGACCCACCTCAGCCTCGAGAGCTTCCGGGAGGCGTGGACGACGGCCTCCTTCGGGCGCCTGCTGTGGTCGAGCACGAAGATCTGCCTCGCCGTCGTCCCGATCTCGGTCGTCTGCGCGACCCTCGCCGGCTACGCGCTCGGCACCCTGCGGGTCCCCGGCGCCGGCTGGATCTTCGGGGGTTTCCTCCTCGGGCTCACCCTCCCGGTCGAGCTCATCGTCATCCCGCTCTACTTCGACCTGCGCGCGGTGGGGCTGACCAACTCGGCGTGGGGCGTCATCCTCGCCGAGGCCGGGCTCTTCATGCCGTTCGGGATCTTCTGGATGCGCACCCACTTCCGCTCGATGCCGCGCGAGCTCGTCGAGGCGGCCCAGATCGACGGCGCGAGCTCGTTCGCCGTGCTGCGCCGCGTGCTGCTGCCCGTCTCGGTGCCGGCGCTGTCGACGATGGCCGTGCTCTTCTTCATGTGGTCGTGGAACCAGTTCCTCCTCGTGCTCATCCTCATCCAGGACCCGTCCGCCCGCACCGCCCCGGCGGGTCTCGGGTTCTTCGTCGGCCAGTACTCCAGCGACGTCCCGGTGCTCGCCGCCGGCACCCTCGTCGTCATCCTCCCGATCCTGGTGGTGTACCTCGTGTTCCAGCGCAAGTTCATCAGCGGCATGCTGCAGGGGGCGGTCAAGTGACGCCCGAGCCCTGGCCGCGTCCGACGGTCGGCGTCGTCGGCGCCGGGGGCATCGCCGCGCCGCACCTCGAGGCGTGGCGGCACCTGGGCGCCCGGTTGCTCGTCCACTCGCAGGACGGCGCGGAGGCGGCGGCGGCGCGCGTCGGTGCCGAGGTCGTGCCCTCCCTCGACGCACTGCTCGAGGCGTGCGACCTCGTCGACGTCTGTACCCCAACCCACACCCACCAGGACATCGTCCTGCGCGCCGCGGCGGCCGGGCGGGACGTCGTCTGCGAGAAGCCGCTCAGCCACCGGTACGAGGAGGCGGTGGCGATGATCGACGCGTGCGAGGCGGCCGGCGTGCAGCTGCACCCCGGCCAGGTGGTGCGCTACTTCCCGGAGTACGCGACGGCCCGCGAGCTCGTGGCGTCCGGCCGGATCGGGGCGCCCGCGGTCCTCCGGCTGACCCGTCGCGGTGCCCGCCCCGAGCGGTCGTGGTTCGCCGACGACGCGCGCTCGGGCGGCATCCTCGTCGACCAGATGATCCACGACTTCGACTTCGCCCGGTGGGTGGCCGGCGAGGTGGTCCAGGTCTTCGCCGCCGTCGCCGGTGCCGAGCCCGGCCCGACCGTCGCGACCGCCGTCCTCACCCACGCCGATGGTGCTCTCACCCACGTCCTCGGCGGCTGGGGCCATCCGCACGAGCGGTTCCGGACGACGTTCTCCGTCGCCGGGGCGACCGGCTTGCTGCGGCACGCGAGCGAGGGGACCGAGGGCCTGCGGCTCGACCTCCCCGAGGCCGGTGCGGGCGGCGAGCTGCTCCCGGGGGGCAGCGGGGCGAGCGTGCCGTTCGTCGCCGAGCTCGCCGAGTTCGCCGCCGCCCGGGCGGGCGGTCCGGCGCCCCGGGTGAGTGCCGCCGACAGCCTCGCCGCGCTGGAGATCGCGCTCGCCGCCCGCCGCTCGGCCGAGGTCGGTGAGCCGGTGCGGCTCGCGGGGGTCCCGGCATGAGGCCGCTGCGGGTCGGGCTGGCCTCCTTCGCCCACGTCCACGCCGCCGGGTACGCGCGGCTGCTGGCGGCCCGCCCCGACGTCGAGCTCGTGGCCGCCGACCCCGACGGCCGCACGCCGGGCGAGGACCAGGCGCGGGGGGCCGAGCTCGCGGCCGCCCTCGGGGTCCGGCACGTCGACGGCTACGACGAGCTCTTCGCCGAGGGGCTCGACGCGGTCGTCGTGTGCACCGAGAACGCGCGGCACCGGCCGGTCGTCGAGCAGGCTGCCGCCGCGGGCGTGCACGTGCTCTGCGAGAAGCCGCTCGCGACGACCCTCGAGGACGCCGTGGCGATGCAGGAGGCGTGCGAGCGGGCCGGCGTCCACCTCGTGACGGCCTACCCGGTGCGCTTCCACCCGGGCTTCCGCGAGCTGCGCGAGCGGGTCCGGCGCGGCGACGTCGGTCGCGTGCTCGCCGTCACCGGCACGAACAACGGTCAGGCGCCGATCGCGTCCCGGCGCTGGTTCGTCGACGCGGAGCTGGCCGGCGGTGGAGCCCTCATGGACCACACCGTCCACCTCGCCGACCTCCTCGACGACCTGTTCGACGACCGGCCGGACAGCGTCTACGCCCAGGTCAACCGGGTCGTCCACGCCGACGAGGTCGACGTCGAGACCGGTGGGCTGGTGGCCCTCACCTACCCCGACGGCCTCGTCGCCACCATCGACTGCAGCTGGAGCGCGCCGGCCAGCTACCCCGGCTGGGGCGGGCTGACCCTGGCCGTCGAGGGGGAGCGCGGCAGCATCGCGCTCGACGCCTTCTCCGAGCGGGTCGAGGTGTACGACGACCGGGTCGGCGGGCTGCGCTGGGAGCCGGTCGGGGTCGACCTCGACGCCCTGATGCTCGAGGACTTCCTCGCCACGGTCCGGGACGAGGGCGCCCCCCGGCGCGACGGCGGCGTCGGCCGGCGCACGTTGGAGGGCGTCCGCGCGGCCTATGCGTCGGCCGCGACCGGCCGGGCCGTCCCGCTGGGGGACTGACCCGCCCGCCTCGGCGTCAGCCCTCGGCGGCGGCGGTGACGGGCAGCGGCGCCGCCCCGCCGCCCCCGCGCTGACGACGCTTGACCCGGCCCTCGACGAAGCCGGCGACCTTGGTCAGGGTGTAGTTGATGAGGATGTAGACCAGGGCGACGACGAGGTAGGCCTGCACGGTGTTGGCGTACCCGGAGCCGAGGGTCTTGGCCGCCGTGAGCAGCTCGGGGTAGAGGACGATCGTGCCGAGCGCGGTGTCCTTGAGGATGACGACGAGCTGGCCGATGAGGGCCGGCAGCATCGCCCGCAACGCCTGGGGCAGCTGGATCGAGCGCATGGTCTGACCGGGGGAGAGCCCGATCGACAGGCCCGCCTCCGCCTGACCCGCGGGCAGCGAGTGCACCCCGGAGCGGACGAGCTCGGCGATGACCGAGCCGTTGTAGAGGGTGAGGCCGAGGACGACGGCGGCGAGGGGGGCGTACTGGTTCGGCAGCCAGGTCGCGGTGGCGAACCAGCCGAAGAAGAAGAACACCATCATGAGCAGCACCGGCACCGAGCGGAAGAACTCGACGACGACGCCGCTCACCCACCGCACCCACGTGAGGTGCGAGAGCCGGCCCATCCCGAAGACGAGGCCGTAGGCACCGGCGAGGACCATCGAGATCAGGGCCGCCTTGATCGTCTCCCAGAGGCCGGGCAGGAGGTAGTCGCTCCACACCGCGGAGTCGGTGACGAACGGGCTCCACTGGTAGCCCTGCAGCTGGTTGCGCTCGGACATCTTGCTGTAGACGAGCCAGAGCCCACCGAGCAGGAGGAGGACACCGACACCGGTGAGGACGTTGTGCCGCAACCGGGCCCGTGGTCCCGGGGCGTCGAAGAGGACGTTCTCGGTGCTCATCGCTTCACCGCCAGCCGCCGGGACAGGCTCGTGATGCCGACGCCGAGGGGGAGGGTGAGGATGACGAAGCCGAGCGCGAAGATGAAGAAGGTCGGCAGGCTCGCCCCCTCGTTCTCGGTGATCTGGGCGAGGAGCCCGGCCGACTCGGCGGTGCCGAGGATGACCGCGGCGACCGTCGTGTTCTTGATGAGCGCGATGAGCGTCGACCCGAGGGGGGCCACCGCTCCACGGAAGGCCTGGGGCAGCAGCACCTCCCGCAGTGACTGCCCGAAGGTGAGCCCGATGGAGCGGGCGGCCTCCGCCTGGCCCGCGGGGATGGTGTTGACGCCGCTGCGCAGGGCCTCGCACACGAACGCGGCGTGGTAGACGGCGAGCATCACCACCGCCCACCAGTACGCGTTGCGGCTCGCCTCCTGGGAGAACGGGATCTGGAGGATGTAGGTGATGCCGAGGATGCTGAAGAGCATGAGCAGGGTGAGCGGCGTGTTGCGCACGGTGTTCACGTAGAACGACCCGAGGAACCGCAGGACGCCGACGGGTGAGACCCGGAAGACGGCGAGGACGGTGCCGAGGACGAGCGCACCGACGGCGGAGAGCACCGACAGCTGGATCGTCACCCAGAAGGCACCGAGGATGTCGTAGTTGCTGAGGATGTCGCCCATCGGGGCACCTTTCGGCCGGGGCGGGGCCCGTCCCCGGTGATGCCGCCCACCCGAGGGGCGGACGGCATCACCGGGTCCGGGGCGCGGTCAGGAGCAGGCGTCCGGGGTGGGCGGGTTGCCCGCCGGCGGCTTGTAGCCGGCCGGCCCGAGGTTCGCGTCGACGATCTTCTGCCACTCGCCGTCGTCGATCATCTTCTTGATCGCGTCGGTCACCTTCTGGCAGAGGGCCGTGTCGCCCTTCTTGAGGCCTATGCCGTAGCGCTCCTCGGAGAACGGCTGGCCGACGACCTTGAGCTTGCCCTTGTACTGGTCCTGGGCGGCGTAGCCGGCGAGGATCGTGTCGTCGGTGGTCAGGGCGTCGACGCCGTTGGAGACCAGCGCGGCGACGCACTCGGAGTAGGTGCCGAACTCCTGGAGGTTGACCCCGGGCACCTTGTCCTTGACCTTCTGCGCGGACGTCGACCCGGTGACCGAGCACAGCTTCTTGCCGTCGAGGGTGTCCGGGCCGGTGATCGAGGAGTCGTCGGCCCGGACGAGCAGGTCCTGGCCGGCGACGAAGTACGGCCCGGCGAAGGAGACCTTCTCCTTGCGCGAGTCGGTGATCGAGTACGTCGCGACGACGAGGTCGACCTGGCCGGTGGAGATGAGGGTCTCGCGCTGGGCGCTGGGCGCCTGGACCCACTGGATGTCGCCCGCCTCGTGCCCGAGCTGCTTGGCGACGTACGTCGCGACGTCGACGTCCATCCCGGTGTAGTCGTTGCCCTTCTTGAGGCCGAGACCGGGCTGGTCGAACTTGATGCCGATCTTGATGCCGTTGCTGCCGCCGCCGCTCCCGCTGCCGCCGCCGTCGTCGCTGCTGCCACAGGCGCCGAGTCCGAGCGCGAGCGCCGCCGTGGCCGCGACCGCACCCCATCGTCGTGTCGTCATGTGCTGGTTCCTCCCTGTCGTGCCGGAGCCCTCGTGACCGGGCGCCGGCGTGGTGGGTCCCTCGTGGGTCAGTGGGTGAGGATCTTCCCGAGGAAGTCCTTGGCGCGGTCGCTCCGCGGGTTCGTGAAGAACTCCTCGGGCGTGCCCTCCTCGACGACCTGGCCGTCCGAGAGGAACACGACGCGGTTGGCCGCCTTGCGGGCGAAGCCCATCTCGTGGGTGACGACGATCATCGTCATCCCGCTCTTCGCGAGCTCGACCATGACGTCGAGCACCTCGTTGATCATCTCCGGGTCGAGCGCCGAGGTCGGCTCGTCGAAGAGCATCACCTTGGGGTCCATCGCGAGCGAGCGGGCGATGGCGACGCGCTGCTGCTGGCCGCCGGAGAGCTGCGCCGGGTACTTCTCGGCCTGGTGAGCCACCCCGACCCGCTCGAGGAGCTCGAGGGCGCGCTTCTCGGCCTCGGCCTTCTTCATGCCGCGGACCTTGATCGGCCCGAGGGTGACGTTCTCGAGGATCGTCTTGTGCGCGAAGAGGTTGAAGGACTGGAAGACCATCCCGACGTCGGCGCGCAGCGCGGCGAGCTCCTTGCCCTCCATGGGCAGCTCCTTGCCGTCGATGGTGATCGAGCCGGTCTCGAAGGTCTCGAGCCGGTTGATCGTGCGGCACAGGGTCGACTTCCCCGAGCCGGAGGGCCCGATGAGGATGACGACCTCACCCCGGCCGACCGAGAGGTTGATGTCCTTGAGCACGTGGAGGTCACCGAAGTGCTTGTTGACGTCGGTCATCACGACCAGGGGCTCGCTCATGCATCAGCAACCTAGCGACACAGGTGGCTCTCAGGGAAACGACGGCCCGGGAATCGCACCGGATCGTGACCGAACGGCAACCTCGGCGAGGTCGGCGACGCGGCGCGTGGCCATCCCCGTCGGCCGGCAGCCACGGATCGCGGCGGCAGGAGGACTGGTGACCTTCGGATTCAGGGGGCTTGGGGGAGTGTGGCCGCGAGAACCGTGGACGGACCCTCGCGCCGAAGGACCGGCCTGCGGCAGGATGCGGTCATGCCCGTGTCCCCGTCCGCCGTCCGCGCCTCGCTCGCCGACGCCGTCCCCGACGTCTACTGGACCGACCGGCCCGACCTGCGCCCGGCCGCTCGGCCGCCGCTCACCGGGCACGGCCACCGCGCCGACCTCGTCGTCGTCGGTGGCGGGTTCACCGGGCTGTGGGCCGCCGTGCAGGCCAAGGAGGACGACCCGTCCTGCGACGTCGTCCTCGTCGAGCGCGGGCGGCTCGGCATCGCCGCGTCCGGGCGCAACGGCGGGTTCGTCTCGCCCTCGCTGACCCACGGGTTGGCCCAGGGCGTCGCGTGCTGGCCGGACGAGGTCGAGACCCTCGAGCGGCTGGGGGCCGAGAACATGGCCGGCCTCGCCGCGGCGGTCGAGCGGTACGGCATCGACTGCGACCTGCACGTCCCCGGTGAGATGACCCTCGCGCTCGACGAGCGGCAGGTCGGCACGGTCCGCGAGGCGTACGCGCTGCACCGCGCCCACGGTGTGCCGGTCGAGCTCCTTTCGGGCGAGGAGGCGCGCGCCCGGGTCGACTCCCCGAGCTACCTCGCCGGGATGCACGACCCGACCGTCGGCCTCGTCGACCCCGCCCGGCTGGTCTGGGGCCTCGCCGCGGCCGCCGAGCGGCTCGGGGTGCGGGTGCACGAGGACACCGCCGTCACCTCGCTCGACGCCGACGGCGACGGGGTGCGGGTCGCGACGGAGTGGGGGAGCGTGCACGGCCGGCGGGTCGTCGTCGGCACCGGAGCGTTCCGCGGAGTGCTCAAGCGGCTCGCGCTCTACACGCTGCCGGTCTACGACCACGTCCTCATGACCGAGCCGCTGACCGCCGCGCAGCTCGCGGCGGTCGGCTGGGAGGGCCGCGAGGGGCTGACCGACGCCGGCAACCAGTTCCACTACTACCGGCGCACCCTCGACGACCGGGTCCTCTTCGGGGGCTACGACGCGAACTACCACTTCCCCGGCCGCATCGACCCGCGCCTGGAGCAGTCGGCCTCGCACGACCTGCTCGCCGAGCACTTCCTCGGCATCTTCCCGCAGCTCGAGGGCGTCCGGTTCACCCACCGCTGGGCGGGCGTCATCGACACGACGTCGCGCTTCACGCCCGTCTTCGGCACGGCGCTCGGTGGCCGGCTGGCCTACGCCGTCGGCTACACCGGGCTGGGGGTGGCCTCGACCCGCTTCGGGGCCCGGGTCGCGCTCGACCTCGTCCACGGTCACGACACCGAGGCCACCCGGCTCGGGATGGTCCGTCGCAAGCCGCTCCCGTTCCCGCCCGAGCCGTTGCGGGGGGTCGGCGTGCGGCTGACCCGGGCGAGCCTGGCCGCCGAGGACCGCACCGGCCGCCGCAACCTGTGGCTGCGCGCCATGGACGCCGTCGGCATCGGCTTCGACAGCTGACCTTCGGAGCGCCCGGCCCGCACGGCTCACGTGTAGAAGGTCGTGTCCTTCGACGTCGTCCGGAACGAGAGGTTCATCCAGTACAGGCGGTCCTCGGGGATGGAGAGGTTGCCGGTGCAGTTCGTCGACTTCTTGAAGCCCGCGTCGTTCGCGGTGGCGAAGGTGCCGCCACCCGAGGGGCCGATGCGGGCCGTGGCCATGACGCCCTTGACGTAGCTGCGCACGCAGAGGGTGTCGGTGAGGTCGTCGTACCAGGCCTTGGCGACGACGGTGCCGCTGCCGTTGCGGATCCTCAGGGTCGCGTCGTTGGCGGCGGCGGGGGCTGCCGTGGCGACGGCGATGCCGAGTCCGGCGAGGGTGGCGGCGACGGTCGTGGTCCGAGTGGGTCTCATCCGTCCACCCTGCGGGCCTCGGCTGCGCGGGCGCTGCGATCCCGCTGTGTCGGAGGGGTCGGTGTCGAGTCGGACGCAGGCGATGAGGTCACGACAGCGCCTGTCTCGGTCACAGGTGCCTCACATCCCGTGTCGAGCCGCCGTGCAGCGAGGGGGAGTTCGCTCGGGTCAGAAACGCACGACGGGCGCTCCGGTGTCCTCCGGCACCACGTTCCGTCCCGCCGAGCCGCCCGGAGGACGGAGGACCGATGCGCATCGCCCGAGGGCTCGCCGCACTGCTGGTCGGGTCGATGGCGGTGGGCGTCCTGGCAGCCGCCGCGCTCGCGCCCGGTGCGCTCGCCGCCTCCGTGGCCACCGAGGGGGCCGTCGGTGGCTTCGAAGGGATGCCCGCCACCCTGCCCGCCGACGGGCTCGTCGGCCCGTCGCGCATCCTCGACGCATCGGGGCACCTCATCGCGACCCCCTACTCCGAGGACCGGGTCGTGGTGCCCCTCGACCGGATCGCGCCCATCATGCGCCGAGCCCAGGTGGCCATCGAGGACAGCCGGTTCTACGACCACGGGGCGCTCGACCTGCGCTCCCTCGGGCGGGCACTCGTGGCGACGGCCGACGGCACCATCGAGGGCGCCTCGACGATCACCATGCAGTACGTCAAGCTCGTGCTCGAGTCGGGCGCTCGGGCCGAGGGCGACCCCGCGGCCGAACGGGCCGCCGTCACCCAGCAGGGCATGGCTGGGGTCGCCCGCAAGGTCGACGAGCTGCGGTACGCGATCCGGCTGGAGCGCACCGAGACCAAGGACCAGATCCTCGCCGGCTACCTCAACCTCGCCTACTACGGCGACCACGCGTACGGCGTGCAGGCGGCCGCGGAACGGTACTTCTCGGTGCCGGCGAGCCGCCTCGACTACGTCCAGGCCGCGCTGCTCGCCGGGGGCGTCCGGGCTCCGTCGGCCACCGACCCGCTGGTCCACCCGCAGGCGGCACGCGAACGTCGAGACGTCGTCCTCGAGCGGATGGCGCAGCTCGGCGTCATCACCCCGGAGCAGGCGCGTCGTGGTGAGGCCGTGAGCATCGCCTCGATGCTCCACCCGAGCCGACCGCAGGGCACCTGCGCCGGCTCGCCCGAGCCGTACGAGTGCACCTACGCCCTCGCGTGGCTCGAGCAGGACCCGGCGCTGGGCGGGTCGCCGGCCGCCCGCCTGGCCGCGGTCGACCGCGGCGGCCTGACCATCAGGACCACCTTCCGGCCGGGGCTCTCGGCGTCGGTCCGGTCCGTGCTCGACTCCCGCGTCCCGGTGGGTGACCCGTCAGGGGTGGGCTCGGCGGCGGCAGTGGTGGAGCCTGGGACCGGTCACGTGCTCGCGATCGGGCAGACCAGCCGCTTCTCCGGACCCGGTGCCACCCAGGTGGACTGGGCCGTCGACCGGGCCGACGGCGGGGCGACCTACGGCTTCCAGAGCGGCTCGACCGCGAAGCTCTTCGTCCTCGCCCCGGCGTTCGCCCCGGGAGTCCCCGAGACCGCCACGGTGGACGCCCCCGCCGCCGGGCCGTCGTTCGCCGCGACCGTCACGCCGGCCGAGAACACCGACTCCTGCCGCGGGTGGCCGGACTGGCGGGTCTACAACGACGAGGTGTGGCGCGGCGGCCCGATCTCGCTGTGGCAGGCCACCGCCCAGTCGGTCAACACCGCGTTCGCCGCCCTGACGACGAGGGTGGGACTGTGCCACGTCCTCTCGACGATGCGGGCGCTCGGCGTCCACCAGGGCGACGGCACACCGGTCCCTCCCTACCCGACGGTCGCCCTCGGCGCCGCCAGCGTCTCACCCGTCACGCTGGCCGCCGCGTACGCCGCGGTGGCGTCCGGCGGCACGTGGTGCCGGCCGGTGCCGGTGACCTCGGTGGTCGACGCGACGGGGCGGGCGATCCCCGTTCCCGGTGCCGACTGCCACCGCGCCCTGCGCCCCGCGGTCGCCGCCCAGGTCGCGGACGTGCTCCAGGCGCCGCTGGTCGACCCGCGGGGAACGGCCAGCGGGCTGGGACTGCCCGGCCGGCCTGCGGCGGGCAAGACCGGGACGACCGACAGCCACGCGCAGACGTGGTTCGTCGGCTTCACCCCCCAGCTCTCCACGGCGGTGTGGGTGGGAACGCCGGCCCGGCCCTTCGGCATGACGGACGTGACGATCGGCGGCCGCTTCTACCCCGGCGTCTACGGCTCGAGCATCGCCGCCCCGGACTGGCACGACATCATGACGGCCGCCTCGTCCGGGATGCCGGTGGAGCCGCTGCCGACCGCGGGCGGGGCCCGACGATGACCGGCCGTACCGGCCGTCCGGACAGGGAGGTGAGGAGGATGCGCTCCGTCACGACGAGGACCGCACGGTTCACCACGGTGGTGCTTCTGGGCGCCGGCGGGCTCAGCGCCTGCGGGCTCGCGAACGAGGGCACGGTGTCGGCCGGACGCACCGGCACGGCCGACGCGCAGGTGGTCGTCGACGTGACGACGTCCCCGTCGACCTGCCAGGTCTCGACGGGCTCCTTCGCGCTGCAGCGTGGTGCGGTCGCCTTCGTGGTCCGCAACACGGGCCGGGCCGATGCCTCCTTCTCGTTCCTCGCCGACGGCAACGACTCGATCGGCGAGGTGCCCTCGCTCGCTCCGGGCAGCACTCGCACCCTGCTCGTCGAGGACGTCGTCCCCGGGCCGTACACGGTCGCCTGCAGCACGGACCGCGGGACCGTGCGCCACGACCTCCAGGTCACCGGGGTGGCCGGCTGACCCCGGGTCGTCCCACCGGGGCGGGGGTCAGGCGACCCGCTGCCCCAGGCCCTCGCGCAGCTCGGTGAGCATCCGCCGCAGCATCCTCGAGACCTGCACCTGGCCCATCCCGGTCGCGGCCGCGATCTCGCGCTGGGTGAGCTCCTCGACGAACCGCAGCTCGAGGACCCGCCGCTCGAGGGTGGTCCGCCGGCGGACGAGCTCGACGAGGACCAGGTGCGTCTCGAGGTCGGTGTAGTCGTCACCCTCGACCGGGACCGCGTCGCCGATGGTGCCACCGTCGTGGGCCGGGGACTCGAGGGACACCGGGTGCAGGCCGCTCGAGCAGGAGCGAGCAGCACGGACCTCGTCGATCCCGCAGCCGAGGGCTCGGGCCAGGTCGCCGAGGCTCACGGTGCCGGCGAGGCGCTGCTGGAGGGCCGGCTCGACGGTCCACAGCCGGATCCGCCGCTCCTGCACCGGTCGTGGCGGACGCACCACCCAGGCCTGGTCGCGGTAGTAGTGCAGCAGCTCACCGGTGATGGTCGGGACGGCGAAGGCGACGAACCCGTGCCCACGTCCGACGCGGTAGCGGTCGACGGCCGCGACGAGCGCGGTCCGGGCCACTTGCTGCAGGTCCTCCTCGTCGAGCCCCCCCCGCCAGTACCGGTGCGCGACGGCGTCGGCCACGCCGAGCATCCGCTCGACGATCTCGGCGCGCAGCCGTCGTCGTTCGGACTCCTCCGTGCTGCGGCCGAGCTCCGCGAACAGGCGCTCGACCTGCTCGTCGTTCGAGGTGGTCAACGGTGGTCCGGGGTTGTGTCGGGTCGTCTGCATGGCCACCTGTCGTGTCGTCGGAAGCGGTTGTGGTGCAACAGGATCGGTTGGTATAGACACGTTCTGGATCCTGTGGCCAACGCTAACGAGGCACGCTGGGAGGGCTCTGGACGTTGCCCGCGAACTTCACGCGAGCGGGCTGTGCGCGGTCAGTCCGTTCGGCCCCGCCGGGCGACGGCGTCGATCGTCACGGCCACGAGGAGCACGACCGCCGTGACGACGTACTTCGCGGCGGCGCTGAAGCCGAGCAGGCCCATCCCGTTGTCGATGGCCGCGATGACGAGGCCGCCGAGCACGCCGTGCAGCATCTTCCCGCGACCGCCGAAGAGGCTCGTCCCACCGATGACGGCCCCCGCGACGGCGTAGAGGACGAGCGTGCCCCCGTCGAGGGACGTCGAGATGGAACGCAGCCGGGAGGCGTAGACGACCCCGGCGATCCCGGCCGTGAGGGAGCAGAGGAGGAAGGAGAGCGTGCGGATGCGCGCGAGGCCGATGCCCGCGCGGCGGGCCGCCTCGGCGTTGCCCCCGACCGCGTAGACGTAGAGGCCGAAACGACGCCGCCCGAGCAGCCAGGACCACAGGACGAGCACGGCGAGGACGACGAGGACGACGACGGGCAGGCCGAACACCGGGGCGAGGATGCCGCGGTCCGCGTTGGCGACGAGGACGAGCGCGACGGCCCCGACGAGGGCGCCGCCGATCTTCGCCGCAGTGAGGACGGCCGGGGGAGCGGCCACGCCGGAGGACCGGCGGCGGGCGTCCCGACGCCAGGTGAGGACCCCGTAGACGACGACGCCGGCGAGCGCGACGACCCAGCCCGCGAGCCGTGGGAGGGTGCTGCTGGAGATGCCGTTGACCACGTCGTCCTGGACGAGGATGGAGCCTCCGTTGCCGAGGACGAAGAGCATGACGCCGTTCCAGAACAGCAGCCCGGCGAGCGTGACGACGAACGAGGGCAACCCGATCCGGGTGATGAGGGTGCCCTGGAGGGCACCGATCGCGGCCGTGGCGGCGAGCGCGGCGAGGACGGCTGCCCACCACGGCCAGCCGACCTGTGGCTGCACCAGGGGGCGACGACGACGGCGCCGACCCCGGCGACGAAGCCGACTGACAGGTCGATCTCGCCGAGCAGGAGGACGAAGACCTCGGCCATCGAGAGGAGCGCGTAGACGGCGGCCTGGACGAGGAGGTTGACGAGGTTGCCGGTCGTGAGGAAGTGGCGGTCGAGGCTCTCGAAGATCACCGAGACGAGCAGCAACCCGCCGACGACGGGCAGGACGCCGGTCTCGCCGCCCTTGATCCGTCGCCACCCCAGGGCGACGTACTCGCGGGCCGTCACTGCCTCGGTGGGCCCCGCCAGGACCGTGGCGGTGGGTCCGTCCGGCGGGGTCGGGGTGGCGGCTCGCCGTCCGGTCGCGGTGTCGTGGTCGGTCATCGGGCCACCTCCCGGTCGCTCTGCCCGGTGGTCATGAGGTCGACCACGATGCGCTGGTCGATCTCACCGATCGGGCGCACGTCGACCATGCGGCCCTGGCGCATCACGGCCACCCGGTCGGCCACCTGGAACACGTCGGTCATGTTGTGCGAGATGAGCAGGACGGCGTGGCCTCGGTCGACGAGGGTGCGCACGAGGTCGAGGACCATCCGGGTCTGGGCCACTCCCAGGGCGGCTGTCGGCTCGTCCATGATGACGAGCTTCGACTCCCAGAGAACGGCCTTCGCGATCGCGACCGACTGCCGCTGGCCACCGGACAGGGACGCCACGTGCTGGCGGACCGAGCGCACGGTGGTCACCGCCAGGTCGCGCAGGGTGTCGGTGGCGGCCTGCTCCATCGACAGGTCGTCCAGCTGCCTGCGGCGGAGCCGCTCGCGACCCAGGAACATGTTCTGGACGATGTCGAGGTTGTCGCAGAGGGCGAGGTCCTGGTACACGGTCTGGATGCCGAGGGCGGCCGCGGCGGCGGGGCCGTCGAGCCGGACCGGGCTCCCCTCCCAGATGATCTCGCCGGCGTCCGGGGCGTAGATGCCGGCGATGCACTTGATGAGGGTCGACTTGCCGGCGCCGTTGTCCCCGGCGAGTGCGGTGACCGCACCGCCGGGGACGTCGAGGTCGACGCCCGCGAGCGCCTCCACCGCACCGAAGGTCTTGGTCACCCCGCGCAGCCGGAGGAGCGGCTCGTCGGACGTGCTCACGTCAGCCGATCCCGGCCGCGGTGCAGGCGGCCTTGACCGCCCCGGCGCAGAGCTTGGCCACCGTGACGGTGCCGTCCTTGACGACGGTGTCCTTCATGTTCGCGGGGGTGACCCAGATCGGGGTCGTGTACACGGACTTCACCTCCTGCGAGGTCTTGCTGTCCTTGGTCGTCGAGTTGACGAGCGACGACGGCGGGGTCGCCCCGGCCCGCAGGTAGATCGCCAGGGCGGCGGCCGCCTGCGCCTCGAGGTAGATCGGCTTGTAGACGGTGCCGCACTGGTAGCCGGTCAGCACGTTCTGCAGGCCGGGAAGGGACGCGTCCTGGCCGGTCGTCGGGAAGGTCTTCGGCTTGACGCCGTTGCCCTTGAGGATGGAGATGACCGCGTTGGCGTTGTCGTCGTTCGGGGTGATCGCGGCATTGATGCCGGGGTGGGCCGTCAGCTGCTGCTGGAAGGTCGTCGCGGCCTGCTGGGGGACCCAGGTGCCCGCGGGCTCCCCGGCCTTGGTCCACGCTCCGGAGCTGAACTTGGAGCTGAGCACCCCGTTGTAGCCCTGGGCGAAGAGGGTCGCGTTGTTGTCGGTCGGGTCGCCGTCCATGACGAGGACGTTCGGCTTCGCGACCTTCCAGTCCTGGACGCACTGGACGAGGCCCTGGCCCATGAGCTGGCCGACCTTGACGTTGTCGAAGCTCACGTAGTACCGGTCGTTGGGACCGCCGGTGACGAGCCGGTCGTAGTCGATGACGGCGAGACCGGCGGCCTTGGCCTTGGCCTCGATCGCCGCGCCGCTGCCGGGGTCGAGCGGGTCGACGAGCAGGACGGAGGCACCGGCGTTGATGTCGGCCTCGGCCTGGGTCTGCATCGTCGAGGCGCTGCCGTTGGCGTTGTCGATCTTGAACTGCGCCGAGGTGAGACCGGCCGCCTCGAAGGCCTTCTTGAGGTAGGGGGCGTCGTACTGGACGTAGCGCGTCGACGTCGTGGTGTCGGGCAGGAGGACGCCGACCATCCCCTTGCCCTGCTTCGCGAGGCCGGCGAGCTCCTTCATCATCGAGAAGTCGGCCGTGAAGGCGGAGGCGTCCACCTGTGGCACGGCAGCGGAGGTCGACGTGCTGGGGGACGAACCGGATCCGGTCGCGGCGGAGCCGCACCCGGCGAGGACCGTTCCCGCCGTCGCCGCCACTGCCACGATCGTCACTGCTCGACGCGTCGTCACCATGATGTGTGTCCTTCCCTGGGCTCGAGGCCCGTGCGCCGCGTGCGCCGGGCCTGCTCCGCCACTACCCCAGGGGGCATGGTTGAGACAGGGTGGTCCCGGTCGCGCAGGGCGCGGTTCGACCCTGCTGGTCGAGGCAGCCGCGGGGGCACACGACGAGGCTTCGTGGTCGTTGATCCAGGAGTTGCGTGGGGTCCGTTGCGGGTCATCTCCGGGACGTGGGCGCCGACCTCGATGCGGACGGACCCGTACCTGCGCTCCCGCAGGCGACGTCATCCACGGTTCGAGTGGGGCGTGTCGGGCTTGAACCGACGACCGACGGATTATGAGTCGCTACTCACGCATCCTGACCTGTCGCGCCCGGTATCGATTCGTGCTCAGGAGAGGCCTTCCCGACGTTGGTCGTCCTGGCCTGTTGGGGACCACCCTGCGGGGTGGCGTAGCAGACCGTTAGCAGAAGGAGCGTCATGACGAAGCCCAAGGAGCCACCCCGCTACGAGACCCCGGAGGAGTGGGCGCAACGCGTGCTCGCCGAGCAACGGCCCGCCGCCCCAGCAACTCGTCGACCACATCCGGCGGCTCCGTCGCGAGACCGCCCGGAAGACCGCTGAGGGTACCGAGACCCACAGCTGAATAGCGGCCCCGGCAGGTGCGCCAACACCTTCCGGGGCCTTGGACCGATCACCTGAGATAGAGGAGAACGACCGTGAGGAACAGCATGACGCATGGCACCGAGGCGCCGTTCCGTGTGGGCGACAAGGTGAGCGTTCGGACGGCGAAGACCGCCTGGACGGTGGAGTGGATCAGCCCTTCTGGCGAGTGGCTGAGAGCCAAGTCGCCCGCAGGCATGACGCGCAGCTGGGACTGCGCGCAGCTGCGGCTGGTCGAGCGCGGAGAGGCCGAGTGGACGCACGAGCCCGATGGGAGAGTCACCACGCCGGACGGCAAGGTCATTCGCAGGAGCGACCAGAACTTTGCCGTGGTCACCGAGTGGAGCACGCCCGTGCTCGGCTTCTGGTCCGGGGAGCCTTCCTCGGTGACCGTCGAGCTGGCACGGGACCACGAGATGCAGCGGTTCCTGTTCATCGCTCTGGCCGGTGGCGTCGGCGACGACGACAGGGACCGCAGGGTGGCGCTGGGCAAGCGGGCCGTGCTCGAGCTCGCGGCAACGCTGGCCCTGCTAGCCAACGCGATGTGACTTAGCCGCAGTCCTGCTCGATGTCGACGAGCCGACGGTGCGAACGCGCCTTCGATACCGTGTCGGCACCGAGGGGAAGGAGGCGGCGAGGTGACCGAGGAAGAGCCGAGCATCACCAAGATCGCCACCGAGGCGCTCTATGAAGCCCACTACCGGGAGGACTGGTCCGTCCGACTCGCTGACCTGCGGGACACGGTTCCCGTCGTCCTCGAGGGGATCTTCCTCGCCTGGTTCATCTTCATCGTGGGCGGCGTCGTCCTGGTCGCGTTCTGGGTACTCGGCGCCGGGCTCACAGGGAGCGGATTCCTGATCGGCGCTCTCATGGTCGCCCTTCTCGCGACCGGGTACGTCAGCGCCACCCGGCACCGTCAGGTGCGTCAGCTCACCGAGGCGCTCGAGGCGATCGAGCGCGCCGACAGAGCGTGAGCGACGAAGAGCGGTTCGTTCACTTCGCTGCCACCGCGGCAGTGTCGGCGATCGACCGCTACGTAAACGCCGAAGATGAGGACCGCCTCGATGACGCGGCCGCGGCCGTGTCCGAGGTGCTCTTCTGGTGGGGGATCCTTGCCGAGGCGCCCCCCGCCGACGAGAGCTCAGGTGAGCATGAAGCGGCGCTTCGGTTCGCGCGGAACTGTGCCGCCCATCGTCGCCTGACCACCCGCACTCACGAGGGGCTCCACTGGCCTCGGCAGTGGCCCCTCCGGTGGAACAAGCGGTTGGTCTGGGCCCCCACTACGACAGTCGAGGAGGGGGCGCGGGACCTCCACGCGCCTCGCGTACAGGCTCAACGCGCCGCCTACGAAGCGCATCTCGCGGGAATGGAGGTGCTGTCGGAGTTACTCCGGCTGCGGGAGCACGTCGCAGCCTCCCTGGCCTCTTCTAGCGGCCGTGCACCGGCCGCGGAAGGCCCCGAGGTCGAGGACTGAGCAGGTGCGCCAGGACGGCAGGTGTCGCCGCAACCACCGCGACGGACTCGGTCGGCGTCCCCGGGCCCTCGCCTCTCACGCTGACGGCGTCGAGCTGAAGGCCGGCATCCAGGAGCTTCGCGAGGCGCTTCGCGTGACCCTTGCTGATATAGCCGAGGGTCTCGCCGGCCGGGCTGCGAACCGCCACGGCGTTGGGGTCGTGCTTGTTCTCGGGCTCGCGGACCAGCTGCACTGGGCGGCCGGGGCGCAGGTCTGCGCGGCGGCAGGCGGCGCGGTGGTAGCTCTCTCCGCGCACGTTGTAGGAGTAGACGCCGGCGCGGAAGAGCCGGCGATCGGTCGGACCAACGAGGAGACCGGTCGAGTCCTCGCAGAGTCGAAGGTTCCGCGCGCCGCCGCTGTCGCGGTAGTCGATCAGATGCAGGGGAGGGAAGCCGTCAGGGCCGGGCAGGAAGCGGTCGGGGTCACCGTCGCTGGGGACGTACCAGCTGGGCTGCCGAGATGCTGAGGGGTGCGCCTGCGTGCTCGTCACGGCCGCGACACCCGTCCGGGCATCCCTCTTCTTGAACCTGTCGAGCCACCCCATCGCTCGACGGTAGCCGACCGCCGCCGTTGCGGCTCAGAAGTAGGTCTCGATGATCACGCGGCCCCCTGCGCCGGCCCCGCCCGCGCCTCCCGCGGTCGCGGCGAACGCGCCGGAGCCGCCGCCGCCGTAGCCGGTGGCGTTTGCCCCCGGCGCCTGGGAGGTGCTGACGGCCCCGGGCGGGGACCACGCCGACGACCCGCCCGCGTTCGCGAGGGTGGAGGTGCCGCCGAGGATCCGCCCGGCCGCGCCGCTGCCACCGTTGGCGATGATCGTGCCGCCGGAGCCGGTACCACCTGCGCCGCCCGCGGCTGCCGCCGAGCCGGTCGTCGACGCCCCGCTCCACGACCCGCCCGTGCCGCCGCCGGCCGAGAGCGTCGAGAACGCCGACGCCCCACCGGAGCCGCCCGGGGCGGTGCTGTTGCCGCCCGCGCCGCCCGCGCCGACGGTGACCGTCTCGCTGGACCCGAGGTCTGACGCGGCGAAGATGTGCTCCACGTAGGCACCGCCGCCTCCGCCGCCGCCGGCTGCTTGGCCGGACCCGCTCGAGGCCGAACCACCGCCAGCTCCGCCGCCGACCAGGCGCACTCGGACCCACTTCGCGCCCGCGGGCTTGGTCCAGGTGCCGCTGCTCGTGAACGACTGCACGTCGGGCGGGTCGGACCACGCGAAGGCGTTGTTCAGGCCGGCCCTGCTCGGGGCGGATCCAGATGAGAGGCCACCAGACATCATGTCTCCTTGGTGAGAGAGGTTGTGTTGCAGGAATTGGCTGGCTGGGGGGTGACGGGCATCAGCGGGACCCCCTTCCAGAAGCGATCGCGCGGGCCTGGCCGCTGATACCGGATGCGGTGCCGGAGTGCGCGCCGGCCCGGACCGCGTCGGCGATGGCCACGCCGTTGGAGCGGACCGCGGCGGCGATGGCTGCGACGTCGTCCGGGTGCAGGCGCGTCAGTGGGGCAGGGCCGGCGTAGTGGGAGGCGCCGAAGGAGCGTGCGCCCGACCCGACCTCGCCGCCGCCCGCGAATCGGGGAACGCTTCCGGCCCGGACGGCGGCCCGGAGGGCGTACATCTCGGACTGGCCGCCGAGCTTGGCGACCTCGGCCGCGGTCCAGACGTGCTCGCCGTTGGAGAGCATCGCGGGGATGGAGTCGGACGTGCCGGTGCCGGGCCCGACGATGGCCCCGCCCGTGGCACGTCCGTCGCCGAACTGGCCGGCGTTGACCTTGGTGTTGCCGACCTGGACGGTGCCGACCGTGAGCGTGACGTGCTTGTCCCGGATGTTGTGCAGGTAGTCCTGCGCCTGCTGCAGCCCCGACAGGCCGACCGTCTTGAACGTCGCGACCGTTTGCTTCGACGGCGGGATGGCCAGCACCTGCTCCACGTAGAGCCGTGCCGCCTCCTCGGTCAGGCCCATCCGGCGCGCCGTCTGGTACAGCTCCTCACGCGAGGTCCGCAGCTGGCTGTCGAGCTCCTGCTGGCCGGCTCCGGCCGCCTGCATGGCACCCAGCTGCGCGTTGAGGGCGCTGGCCACGTCGTCCAGGGCGGCCTCGTTCCGCAGACCAGCCTCGGTGTTGGTGTCGAAGCCAGTCTTGTTGTCGTTGAGGGCCTTCCCGTTCTCCTTGAGCGCCTCGGAGATGGCGGCGATGGACTCCTTCACCTTGCGGTTCGCGGCGCGCACGTCGAGCTGCGGCTGGTTGAGGTCGTTGAGGGTCTTGATGAAGTCCTCGGTGGACTGCTTCGCCTGGTCGGTCTCGGTGGTGACCTCGGACATCGAGCTGGCCAGGTCGCTGCCGCTGCCCGCGGCGAGCGTCTGGCCGTTGTTGATCGCGGCCAGCGCCTCCTGGTACTGGGGGAACTTCGCCTTCAGCTCATCGACCGAGATGCCCTGAGCCTCAGCGGCCTTGGCAAACTGGGCGAAGAGTGCCGCGGCCTGATCGGTGTTGCCACCCGAGGCGAGCTGCCCCAGCGCACCATCGAGCTCCTCGAGCCGGCGGGAGGCGTACTCGGTGCTGGACTCGACGTCGACCATGCCGAGCGTGACCGTGGTTAGCAGGGTGTCCATGCCGCTGTTGATGTCGTCGACACGGGTGGGATTGAACGCCCGACTCAGGATCTCCCCGGTGGAGTCCAGCTCGCCCGAAACCAGTGCCGAGCTGTCGGCCGCTTGCTTCAGCATGTCGTCGAAGGCCGACACCGCGTCGGTGGACGCCAGGAGGTCCTTAGTCAGCTGCTCGACGCCGAAGTCTCCGGCCTTGCTGCTGTTGAGCGCGGCCCCCGCGGCGGCCACCGCGGCCAGCGCCACGACTGCCTTGCCGAGGAGCTTGCCGGACTTCTCCGACGACACCCCGAGGGCTTCGATCGTCCGGCGGGCGGCCTGCACCCCTCGGACGGTCTTGATGGCGGCCCCGCTGAAGAGCAGGATGCCCGTCGTCACCGTCGCGATCCTGACGACGGTGGACTGCGTGCTCGGGGACAGGTCGTTGAAGCTGTTCGCGAGGTCGCCGGCCGCCTCCGCGGCAGACGCCACGGTCGGGGCAAGCGCCCCGCCCATCGTGATGGCCGCGTCGTTCGCCTTGTTCTTCGCGATCTCGATGCGGGAGGCCGCGGTCTGGTACCGCTTCTCGGCCTCGGTCGTCAGGGCGTTGTTCTGCTCCCACGCCTGGTTGCCCAGCTGCAGGGAGTTGGAGAGCAGGTCGCCGGCGCCGGCCATCTTCAGCAGCGCGGCGGAGGTCCGGACGTCGGACTGGCCGAGCTCGTCGAGCGTGGTGAAGACGTCGCCGCCGGACTCCTTGATCCGGTTCAGGCCGTTGGTGAAGAGCACCATCGCCTGGGCCGGCGACTCGGTGAACTTCTTCGCGAACTCGTCGGCGCTGACCCCGGCCACGGAGGCGAAGCCCGTGAGGTCCTTCCCGCCCTGCTTGACGGCCTTGCTCATGTCGATGAGGACCTTCGACACGGCCGTGCCGCCGGCCTCGGCCTCGATGCCCACCGACGCCAGGGCATTGGAGATGGCCAGCAGCTCGGGCTCGGTCAGACCGACGATCTTGCCCGCGCCGGCGATGCGGGAGGCCATCTGGACGATGTCCCGCTCGGTCGAGGCGCCGTTGTTGCCGAGCGCGACGAGGGTCGACCCGAACTTTCGGACGCCCGCGGCGCCCTCGCGCTCGAGCAGGCCGGTGACGTTGCCGATCTGCGCGATCGCGGTGGCGGCCTCGTCGGACGAGAGGTTCGTCGACTCCGAGAGGTCGACCATCGTCTTGGTGAAGCCGAGGATGTCCTTCTGCTTCACCCCGAGCTGGCCGGCCGCCTCCGCGACGCCTGCGATCTCCTCGGCCGACGCCGGCAGCTGCTTGGACAGGCCCCGCAGGCCCTGCTCGAGCTGCGCCATCTGCTCGGGCGTGCCGTCGACGGTCTTGGTGACGCCCGTCCAGGCGGTCTCCCAGTCGATGGCGGCCTTGGTGACCAGGCCGAGCCCTGCGGCGCCGACGAGCCCGGCGCGGGTAAGAGTGGTGCCGACCTTGTCGAGCTCTTGCCCCGCCTTGACGACCTTCTTCGCGGAGGTCTCGACGTCGTCGCCGAGGCCCTTCATGTCGCGTCGGGCCTGCGCGATCGCGACCTCTACCCTGACGCGCACGGAACGGTCGCTCACAGCGCCCGCCGCCCCTCGCCGCGAAGGAGGTTGTCCGACGCGGCCATCTTGACCACGTCGGCGAGCCCCCTCAGGACCTCGCGCGCCTCGACCGGCGTGTCAGCGTCGTCAGCAAGGGCGTCGTCGAGCCACCGCGAGACGGCGGCCGCGTCGCTCGCTGGGAGCTGCGCGGCCGCCGCGCCGAGGCGGACGAGCGCTCGCCGAGACAGGAACGGCAGCCGCTCGAAGCGCTTCGTCTCGTCAGCCACGGCCCCTCCCGGTGGTGTGAGGGGTGGCGGTGGGCGCAGGACCGTCGTCGGCACCCGCCGCGGCGGGCAAGGAGTGCGCCGGAGGAAGCGCCACCTCGGGACCTTCGCTCCGGCGGGACCTCGTTGCCCCGCCGGTGGCGTTGACGCCCGTACCGCCACCCCGGCTCATCCGACTGACACCCCCGCCTTGGCCGCGTCGGCGACCAACCGGGAGCGGATCTGCCGCAGCCCACCTGGGGTGTTCGTGACCGCGTGGTAGTCCTTGGCCATGGCGGCGGAGCGTTCGGTGCGGTCCTGGCTGCGCAGGCGCCGCTCGAGGTCAGCGGCGCGCTCGTCGGCCGCCTCGATCTCGGCGTCCAGCGCCTCGAGCTCGGCCTGCCAGTCCCGCTGCGCCGGCGGTGCGAGCCACAGCCCCTCGATCAGGACCACCCCGTCACGAACCACCGACGGCAGGTCGTCCCACTCGATGGCGCGCAGGGCATCGACGGGTGAGACCTCAGCCTTCAGCTCCTGGATCGACCGGTCTCCGGCGACGACGTCGGCCAACCCGAGCGCGAGGTCACGTCGCGCCTTGGACCCGGCCACGGCGTCGACGAGGGACCACCGGGGCGGTGTCTCGAACTCCACCCTCTGGACCTGACCTGTGTCGAACCTCTCCCGGGCCGCGACGTCAGGGCTGACCAGGTTCACCTCGCACTTGGTGTGCTGCTGCAGCTGCTTCACGAAACGGTCCGTCTTCGCGTCGAAGTCGGCCAGCGCCTTCTCCGCCTCCGCGATCTGCGGCCCCACGAGGTCCGCCTCAGCGCGCAGCGCCGCCACCTCCACCCGGCGAGCGCGAGAGCGAGCCTCCGTGGCGGCCCGGTCCTGCAGCTCCACCGACGCCCGCAGCTGGCTCAGGCGCGCCGCGAGCCGCTCCCCAGCGTCAGGGTCGTCCGTGTCGAGCAGGTCCGCGCCGGCGGTCGCCTCGAGCTGCCCGGCCTCCAGCCGGTGCGCGTCCCGCGTGGCCTCCGCGCGCACCGCGCGCTCCCGCATCGCCTCGAGCTCGCTCACGAGCTGAGCGAGCTCGATCGTCCCGCCCGCCGCGGTCATCGCCCCGCCTCCCGGATCGTGCGGCGCTTGGACTCGGCAAGCGCCTGCCGGGCCTCGCGCGCCCGCTGCGCTTCGCCGCGAGCCTGCGCGTCGAGGGCCTCCACGATCTGGTCCGTGGACCAGCCGTTCCGGGCCGCCGACTCCAGGCGCACCTTCACGGCCGCCTCCGCGTAGATCTCCGAGGCCCTCGGGGATGACTTGGGCCACGCGGCCCGGTGCGCCTCCACCAGCCGGCTGCGGGCCTCCTCAACCCGGCTGGCTCCTGCCTCGCCCCCGGCCTCCTCGACAGCCGCCGGCGCGACCGTGGCATGTCCGTGACTCGCCAGGACCTCCAGGCCACGCTCAGTCACGAGCGAAGCCACCCGACCGGCCTGCACCTGCGAGTCGAAGGTCGGGGCGACCGCCCGCTCCGGCGCCCACCCCATGGCCAGGTTCTCCATGACGTACCGGGCGCCGCTCTCGGAGTAGCCGGCCGCAACCAGGTCGGCCTCCAGCGACGGCGCCGCCGGCTCGCTGGCTCGCGAACCGAATGCCTCGGCGACCACGCGATCCAGCTCCGGCTGGTCCGTTGCCGACCGGCCGCGGCCGAACGCCATCGCGACGGCGTCCTCGGCGTCCCGAGCCCATTCCCCGCTCACGATGCGCTCCGGATCCGGCGCCGACGCTCCGCCTCCGTGAGGACCGACCCGCGATCCACCCACAGGGTCCTCCCCACCCGGCGACCGCGCAGCGGGCCAGCCTTCACCATCTGACCCACACGCTGGGCCGTCAATCCGAGCATCGCGCCCGCCTCCTTCGAGGAGATCTCGTCCGAACCCGCCGAGCGTCCCTCCTCAACAGGCGCTTTCGCTTGACCGCTTTCGATAGCGAAAGCGGCATCCAGAACCGAAGGCGCACCGGTGGCGTCCTCCCAGGCCCGCGCCGCCCTCTTCAGCTGCGCCTGCCCCATCACCAGCTGGTCCGCCAGGTCCGGCCGCCCCTGCCCCCGCCACAGCAGCTCCGCCTCGCGCAGCCGCCGCAGAAGGTCCGGCGCCTGCGCCAGGACCACCCGCGCCGCGAACGGCGGCACCGACGCCTGCGGCAGCTCGTGCCAGCCCGTCACGACGTGCCCCGGTGTCGGTGGTCTCTGGTGGACTCCGAACCACCAGCCCAACCAGGAAGGGGGCCCCCGTGGCCACCAACATCGCAGCCCGCATCCGCGGCGTCCTCGGCAGTCCGGCCAGCGGCCTGGTCTCCGTCCCCGAGATCGAGCGTGACAGCACGCCCGACGCCATCCGCAAGCTCCAGATCCAGATCTTCGAGCTGAGCGACGAGCTGGTGCGGGTGCACCAGAAGCTCGACAGCCTCCAGCGCGGACGCTGAGGCGGGCTCATGGACGCCGTCCCCCCAGACCTCTGGACGACCCGAGACAAGCCCGTCTTGACGGTTGCCGTCAGGCTCAAGGACGCATTCGCGCCCATGGTCACCCCCGCCGACATCAGCGAGGAGCTCGGCCTCCCGCTTGAGGAGGTGCAGCGCGCGTTCCTGTCGCTTCGACGCCAGGGCCTCGTTCGGCTCGACGGGCTCACCCACGAGGACCCCGCCGGCGTGATCATGGACGTTTCCGGTGACGCCTACCTCCGCGTCGGGCTCTATCCCGATGGCGACGACGCCGTCAGCCGGCTCGTCAAGGCCCTCACGCAGGCCGCCGACCACGTCGACGACCCCGAGGAGAAGAGCCGCCTGCGCCGGCTCGCCGACAACGCCGGCACCGTCTCCCGCGACGTCCTCGCCGCCGTGCTCGCCACCGTCATCAGCGGGGGCATCGGCACCATCGGCAACTGACGCTCGCCTCTGGCCGCGGCCAGGCGGCGGCGTCCCGCCCCACACCCCTGCCCGCTCATCGGCGGCCACCGCGTACGCCAGGCACTCCTGCAGCACCGGACACCACTCCTGGCATCGGGCCACCGCCTCATCGACCGTCGCCGTGTCCCACCAGAGCTCCGCCGGCGCCTCCCGGCACGGCACCCGACCGCCGGAGCCCTCGACGGCGACCTGCAGGGCGCGCCACGCGCTCTCCGCCGGACCCGACAGCTCGAGGCCGCTCACGCCGCACCATCCCCGCCGGGCGGCTCGGGCACGCGGAACCCAGGCCGATCGCGCCGGATCGGCCGGAGCACTGACGGCTCGTCCGGCTCGCCGTCGAGCGCTGACGCCTCCAGCTGCAACCACGCACCCAGCACCTGGCCGGCGAAGAACCTGCCCTGGTCGCCGCCGTGGTCCCGCAGCCACTTCGCATGCGCGGCCGCCGACGCCTTCGTGACCGTCCGGCCACTCGCCATCTCGGTCAGTAGCCACCGCGCCGGATACGGCGGGATCACCGCGTAGCGCTGCTCCCCGGGCTGCCTCACGTGCCGACTCCGCTCGGTTCGCCGCGAACGAGCTGGCGGGGCAGGATGCCACGGGTGAGTGACTTTGAGACGTGGTCCAAGGCCGAGAGCGTGGACGATCTGCTGAGCATGCCCAACGGGCTTCCCACTGGGCGCTGGGATTCCAGCCGGGGGATCCAGGCACAGACGGCCGCCATCGTGGTGGCCACGCGCCAGCTCGAGGAGACGGTCCGGAAGATCGATGCCGCCTCAAGGGGGATGGCGCGTGCCTCAATCATGCTGGCCATCGCTGCCGTCGTCCTGGCAGGGGCCCAGGTGGCGATCCCGCTGTGGCGCGCGATGTAGCAGCCCGTTAGCAGCGAGCGCCTGACCTGCGGCGATGAGGGGTCAAACGGATGAGTGATCCGACGGCTTGGGCGGTTTGTGCGGTGGCCAACATGCGCGCGTGCGCCCCAGTGAAACGTCACGACACGACCTCCCCGCGCACCGCGGCGGAGCCGATCGCGCGTAGCTCCTCCGGCACCACCGTCGGCACCAGCGCTCGTTGAGCCTCCGACAGGTCCAGCCGGGCGAACACTCGGCGCAGCACCTCGGCCACCAGGGCGCCCTGCTGCTCGGACATCCGGACGCGCCGCTCCTCGAAGCCTGACTTCGCCAGGGCATCGAGCATCCGCGCCGTGCGGTCCAGGGCGCGCTCGTACAGCGCGACCTCGGCCCGCAGCTGCTCCGTGCCCGCACCCGACGCCTTGTAGCGGATCTGGCCGGCCAGGTCGTTGACCCGCGCCCCCAGCGCCTCCTTGAACGCGATTGACTCGTCAGCGAGCCGGGCCAACGCTTCGAGCGGATCGCGCACCCCCTCGAAGGAGGTGAACGCCAGGAGACCGCGCACCTCCTCCTCGACCTCGGCCGCCTCCCGCCGACGCTTCGCCGCGGCCACGACCTGCGGCGCGCGACCGCCGTGGACCGGGCAGACCGTCCCGCCACGGATCGCGGCGCGCCGGCAGCGCTCGCCGGTGGCCTTGGCCCGGGCGTGGCACTGGACGCCCGTCGCACCATGAGGTGCCATGCGGCCGGCGGGCTCCGTGGGGTGAGTCGCGCCAGTCACGAGGCCTCCTGGGTGTTCTGCTCGCAGGTGTTGCAGGCGTCGGGTCGGGGGTTGTCGGGGTGCAGTGGGCACCCTGACTTGCTCGCGTCCACGGGTCCTGTCCACGCCACCCCGGTCTTATAGACCGGGGGCGGGGTGTGGACTGGTGTGGAATCCGGGCGTGGAATGCCGTGGACTGCCGTGGAATCGTGCTCAGGCTCTGCGTGGACAGGTGTGGAAGGGGGGGTGTGGAATGCCGTGGAATCGGGGGTCGGATTCCACGGCGATTCCACGGGGGTGCCAGGCAGGTAGAGGTACTGCGTGGCGCCCTGCTTGCGGGGGACGAGCTGGCCGCTCTCGAGGAGCCGGCCGCGGCTCTTGTAGGCCGTCGACTTGGGCAGTCCGGTGACCTCGATGAGCTGCGTGATGCTCGCGCCGGTCTGCGCGAAGGTCTCGCGCATGGCCGTCATCAGCTGGTCGTCGCTGTCGTAGTTCTCGACGGCGAGGAAGCCGGCGCCCTGGCCGGTGCGGGAGTACTTCGAGACCACGAGGGAGTCGAGGACGGGGCTCATGGTGAGCTCGATGCGTTCGCTGTCGGGCCCGTCCTTCATCTTGGCGTTGACCAGGTCGAGGGCGAGGGGCGGGCCGTCGGTGGGGCGCTTCGCGTGCCAGACGATGTCGGCGTCGTCCTCGATACCGGAGAAGCCGCGGGTGTCGGCGTCGTCCTTCGCCGTGTGCGCCAGGGCCAGGACGGTGCCGCCGTCGGCGGCCTCGCGGATGCGCGAGAGGTTGTCGATGACGGTGCCCATCTCGGGGCCGTTGCCGTCGGCTCGGCCGGAGACGCGGCGGAGGGTGTCGACGACGATGAGGCCGTAGCGGCCGTCCTGGACGCGGTGGAGGAGCTCGTCGAGGGCCGGGCCGCCGATGTGGAGGTCGAGCGCAGCGGTGCGCACGGTCCACTGGCCGCGAGGGATGGCGGTCTTCCACGCGGCCTGCCAGGCCTGCTTGCGGGCGTGCAGGCCGTAGGCGCCTTCGCCGGCGATGTAGAGGGTGCGGGCCTGCTGGACCTGGCGGCCCTGCCAGGGCTTGCCGGTCGCGATGCAGAGCGACCAGTCGAGCGCGACGAAGCTCTTGAAGACGCCGTCGCGGCCGCGAAGGACCGCGTAGGAGTGCCGGTTGAGGACGCGGTCGATGAGCGGGTCCGGGACGGGGAGCCGGTCGAGCTCGTCGGCGTCGAGGTAGAGGTCCGCGTAGTCGGTCGGAGGGTGGCGCTCGAGCTCGAAGAGCCGGCGTGCGTCCTCCCGGATGCGGAGGCGCTCGATCTCGTCTCCGACACGCCGTCGGTAGGCGAGCGCCTCCTCGTACTCGTCGTCGAGCGCATCGTCGTCCGGCCACGGGGGCGCGGGCTCGAGGTCGTCGGGGGCGGGACCCTGAGGGTGGGCGGTCATGCGGGCCGACCTCCAGGGGTGCGAAGGCCGGCGATGCGGGCAGCGGTCCGGGCGCGACCTTCTCGCCGGCGAGCGAGCTCGTCGTCACTGAGTGCGGGGACCTCGGCCAAGCGGCGCACGATGCGGCCGGCGGCGGCCAACCGGCGCTCCTGCTCGATGAGTGCGCGTTCGGCCACGCGGCCGTGCATCACGCCGAGGTCGTAGCCGGCGCTCCAGGCGAAGCTGATGCCCTCGAGGTGCTCGAGAGCATCGGTGTGGGGGCGGGTGGTGTCGGTGGGTCCTGCGACAGTCGAGGTCTCCAGTCCTCCGACCGAAGGGAGCCCTTCGTGGCCCTCAACGTCTTCCTCCACCTCAACGGCGTCGACTACCGGCTGCTCTGGACCGTGGAGCACGAGTCCGACCCGCAGGTCGCCTCCCTGACACGTCAGCTCGTGGGTGCGGGGGGCTCGCTTCAGCGAGTCGATGTCGAGGTCGATGGCCGGCGGCTGTCCCTGCTCGTGCACCCGGACCGGCTCTGGGCGGCCGGGGTCTCCGTGGCGCCGGAGACGGCCCCCGTCGCCGAGCCCCTCATCGCCAGGGGCCACGGCACCGGAGAGGGTGCGACCGGCGGCTTCTGACCGTCCACCTGCAGTCACGAGGGGATCTCCCGTCGGTAGCACCCGGGGCAGAGGCCGAAGGCGACGACGACGCCCTGCTCGAGGATGGCGACGGAGCGCGTGTCGCGGTCACACGTCGCGCAGCGGTCGCACGTCAGGTCGCTGGCCGCGGCGGTCTTCAGGATCTCGGGCGCACACGACCGGCACACCATCACCTCGGGCATCCAGAGGGCGACGACGAGGAGGGTGTCGGGCGTGGGGGCGAAGACCTCGCGGCAGCCGAGCATCTGCCCGGCGGCCCATCGGGTGTGCAGGTCGACGAGCCGGCCACGGAGCCAGAAAGATGGCTCGTGGTTGGGGATGGCGGTCACGCCTGGGTTGTCGGCGAGGACGGCCATGAAGCGGAGTGCGTTGCTCACGAGGTCTTCGCCACCGCCTCGAGCGGGACGTACTCGAACCGGGTCCAATAGGTCACCCTGACGCTGTGTCGGGCGCTACGGGCGTGGCTCGCGGCGGTGCCGGTGCTGCTGAAGCGGCGACCGCACTCGCAGAGGCCGTCCACGTCGCGCTCGGTGACGTAGCGACGGACGTTGCCGGCGCGCAGGTCGCTCGGCTGGTCGGGGGAGAGGCTCACCGGTGTGCCTCCGCGGCCGTGCGGTTCCCGCGCCAGGTGCGCAGTGCTCCGCCGTTGCGACTGGCCGTGCGGGACACGATGAACCCGACCGGGCGGATGATCCCCTGGGCGCGGGCCTTGGCGAAGAGTGCGCCCCAGTGGCTGGGGTGCGCCGGCTCCGGGATCGAGTAGGGGTCGGCCCGGAGGTCGTCGGCCGAGAAGATCGCACCGCCGGCTGCGAGGGTCTCGATGGCGCGGAGTGCCCCATCGGTCCAGAAGGGGTCCAGGTGTGTGTCGTCGAGGTGTTCGCGCTCAGACGGCGCGCAGGGCAGGATCGTCACGTCGGGGCTCCTTCACAGCCTCGTCGGTGGTGGCGGTCGGCTCGGGTGTGGCGCCCGGGCCGTCGCTCATGTCAGTGGTGGGGGCTCCGACGAGCTCGAGGAGCCGTGGGACGGGCACGACGAGCCTGCGTCCGAGTCGGAGGGTGGGAATCTCGCCGCGGGCGGCGGCCGCGTAGGCGGCGTCGCGGCCCAGAGATAGAGCACGACCAGCTACCGGGACCGAGACGGTTAGGCGACCGCGGAGGTCGCTCAGGGTGATGTCCGCCGGACCAGACAGGCTCATGCCGCGGGCCGCCCGTCCGCTGCCCGCCTCTGAAGCAGCCAGGTCTGCACGTCGGCCTCGGCGAAGACGACCCGCTTGCCGAGGCGGAACCCCTTCGGCCCCGTGCCGTTCTTCCGCCAGTACCTGACCGTGTGGACCGAGACTCGCGCGAGCGTCGCGACCTCTTCGGTCGTGAGGAGCTTGTCCACCTGTCACCTCGATCTCTCGGCTGTTGATGCATCAATGGTGGCTACAGATCGTTGACTTTGGTAGTCACATAGGTACATACTCATTTCATCTTGAGAACGGAGTGGGCATGCCGAGGACCACGCACCAGCGCGTCTCTCTCGTTGAGCAGCACGTGGCGCGACGAGTGCGAGAAGAGCGCGAGCGGCGAGACTGGACCTACGAGCGCCTGTCCACGCGCATGGGAGAGCAGGGGTGCCTGGTTCACCCTTCGGCGATCTACCGCATCGAGAAGGGCAACCCGCCACGTCGGATCACAGTCGACGAGTTGGTCGCACTCGCCTCAGCCTTCGACATCTCGGTGGCAAGCCTGCTCGGGGTGCGCGCGGAGGGCTGGCGGCCCGAGATGGGGATGAAGCTTGTCGAGCTGGAGCGTCTGTTCCGTCGGCACATGGAGATCGTCGAAGAGCGGTCGAGGATCCTAGACGGACTCAGGGAGCTCGTCCTGGCCGACCAGGTGGCGCGCGACGCTTTCCGGGAGGTCGTTGACGAGGACTGGGACGACTGGCCCGAGTTCTTGGACTGGTCGGGGGTCTCCCGACTGACCGGGTCAACGACCCGACGTAGGAAGGGCGGCTCACGATGAGCGGCATGAAGGACGGCATCATCCAGCGCGGGGCGACGTGGTCCTACGTCGTGCGCGAGCGTGACCCGCAGACCGGGAAGAGCAGACCACGCTGGGTCGGCGGGTTCCCCACGCGCAAGGCGGCCCGGGAGGCCCGCGACGCCGCGCGACACGCCACCCACCGAGGCACCTACGTGGCGCCGCGGAACCTCACGGTCGGGGAGTACCTCGACGAGTGGATCCGCTCGCACGAGGTCGAGCTCAAGCCGTCGACGGCGAAGAGCTACCGGGACAACATCGAGCGCTACCTCCGGCCGCGGCTCGGGCACGAACGCCTCCAGGCGCTCTCGCCCTCCCGGCTATCCGTGGTCTTCCGCGAGCTGTACGAGGCCGGCGGCCACGGCGGGAAGCCGCTCTCGCCGCGGACCGTGGAGTTCGCCCGCGCCGTGCTGCGCCGGGCCCTGCAGGACGCCGTGCTCGACCGTCACCTCGAGGTCAACCCCGTCGTCGGGACGAAGCGGCCGCGCACGGTGAAGCCGAAGCACACGACGTGGACGGGAGCGCAGCTCCGCACCTTCCTCGAGCAGCTCGACGACGACCGCTGGAGCCCGCTCTGGGAGCTGGCGGCCGGCACGGGGATGCGCCGCGGAGAGCTCCTCGCTCTCCGCTGGGGGGACGTTGACCTCGAGGGCGGGCTCGCCCGCGTCGAGCGCTCAGTGACCCAGGTCAGCCAGGACCGCATCTACGGCACCCCGAAGAACCACGAGCGCCGCGAGGTGACCCTCGACGCGCACCTCGTCGCGTCGCTCCGCGCCTGGCGCAAGGTCCAGCTGGCCGAGCGACTCGCGTGGGGCGAGGCCTACCGCGGTGACGAGGACCTCGTCTTCACCTGGGAGGACGGGCGGCCGGTGCTGCCGGACTACGTCACCCGCCTGTTCGCGAAGGCGAGCTCCGGCCTCGAGGTGCCACGCCTGAAGCTCCACGAGCTCCGGCACACTCACGCCACGCTCCTCCTTCGAGCCGGCGTCCCCGTGCACGTCGTGGCCAAGCGGCTGGGGCACAAGGACCCGTCGGTGACGCTCAACGTCTACGCCGACGCCATCCCGGACGACGACGGCCGCGCCGTCGACACCTTCACGAAGGCGGTGTGGGGCGCATGACCGAAGCCCTGGACCCGGCCCGTGTCGACGCCGCCCTGGCCGAGATCATCGACGCCGTCGACCAACGGCGGCCGTACGACCTCTCGTGGGCCACGGATGCTGAGGCCAGGGCGGCGTGGTCGCTGTACGTGGTCGACGCCGACCTGGCGACCGATGAGGCACGCCGCGCAGCCGAATGGCTTGCGCCCGGAGGCGACGACTTCGAGAGCCTCATCCGGGACCTGGCCGCCACGGACCTCCTCCATCGCGCCGCGGTGGCACGTGGCGAGGTCTCGGTGGTGGAGGCGAAGGTCTACGAGGCACGCATGGTCGAGGTGCTTCAGCACCTGGACCGGCTCCAGGGGGTCGGCCCGGACGCCACCTACTCGCAGTTCCGCAGAGCTTTCGAGCAGGGCCTCGGCTGTCGGGCCTTGTTCGAGATCCGCAACCGGATGAGCCCCAAGGACCCGCTACGGGAGGCGGCCAACGAGGACCTGCGGTCCGCCGGCTGCTACTCGCCTACGAGCCGGCGGAGCGACTGATGCCGCCGACCGTTAGCAGATCCGTAGCAGGGAGGGGTGGTGCGCGGGACCTGCAGTGGAGCCGGCGGTGCCGTGACCTGCACGGACGTGGGTGGGGCGTGTCGGGCTTGAACCGACGACCGACGGATTATGAGTCCGCTGCTCTGACCGACTGAGCTAACGCCCCGCGCCGCAGGCGGACCCGCGGCCCGGTGAGCCTATCGCCGGGTCACAGGAGCGCCCGACGGCGGCGACAGGTCCGGCACAGCGCCACACCGGAGCGTGGAGCCCAGATGGACCCCACGACGAAGGAGCACACCATGAACCGCCAGACCAGGACCCTCGCCATCGGCGGCGTCGGCATCGCCGCCGCGGTCGCCCTCGGACTCACCGGCGCGACGATCGCAGGCGCCGCCGGCACCCCCTCGACGACCCCTTCGGCCACCGCCTCCGCCGGCCCGGACAGCGGTGGCTCGAGTGGCACGATGCCCGACGGTCGCCACGGCGGGATGATGGACGCCGGTGGCACGCTGACCGCCGACGCCGCGAGCAAGGCCGTCGCCGCGGCCCAGCAGGCCGTCTCCGGCGGCACCGTCACCGGAGTCCGGGCGATGTCCGACGGCACCTACGAGGTGACCGTCGTCAAGGACTCCAGCCGCGTCGACGTCCTGCTCTCCTCCTCGTTCGCGGTCACCGGCACCGAGGACCACAGTGGTGGACCGGATGGCGACGGCCCGCCGGACCGGAGCGGCTCGGGCGCCGGGTCCGGCACCGGGTCCACCAGTCCGAGCGACGCCAACGGGACGACCACGACGAGCACCGTCTGACCCGCCCCGGCGACGCGCCCGCGCCGTGATCCGTGTGATCACTGGTGCGGGTGCGCCGCGTGGTGCACAATGTGCACGACAACGGCACGGCGACGTGCCCGCACACCGCACCGACCGGCACCACCGGCTCACGACTGCGACGGCGTTGGGGAAGACGTCCACCGCACGACAAGGAGACCGGGATGTCCGTCGCGATGCCGCGCACCGCCACGCGTGGAGTGGTCTACGTCCACTCCACGCCCAAGGCGCTCTGCCCGCACGTCGTCTGGGCGATCGAGGGAGTCCTCGGCGCCCGCGTCAGCGTGCACTGGACCGACCAGCCGGCCGCCCCCGGGATGGTCCGCGCCGAGCTGAGCTGGGCCGGCGAGGCCGGCACCGGCGCCCGCATCGCGTCCGCGCTGCGCGGCTGGGACCACCTGCGCTACGAGGTGACCGAGGAGCCGAGCCCCGGCAACGACGGCTCGCGCTGGTCGCACACGCCGCGGCTCGGCATCCACCACACGTGGACCTCCGCGAGCGGCGACGCCGTCGTCAACGAGGACCGGCTGCGCGAGGTCGTCGTGCTCGCCCAGGGCAGCCCCGAGGCGATGCAGGAGATGATCGAGGAGCTGCTCGGCCTCGAGTGGGACGAGGAGCTCGAGCCGTTCCGGTACGCCGGCGACGGCGCGCCCGTCCGCTGGCTGCACAAGGTCGGCTGAGCGCCGCCTCGATACCGTGCTACACCGCAGTAACTGTCGCGATCACGGCACTTACTGCGGCGTAGCCCGCGAAGCGCGCCGGTAGCGGGCGCCGAGGGCGTCACGGAGGACGGCCAGCGCTTCCTCGCCGAGCAGCTCGTCGGGGACGGCCCAGGCCCGGCTCCGGCCCGCCTGGTCGAGGAGCAGGACGCCGGGGGTGTGGCGAGCGGCGGTCACCGTCGCCAGGTCGAGGTGCACCTCGTGCCAGGGCAGGAGGAAGACCGCTGACGACTCCGTGTACCGGGCGCGCACCAGCGTCCCGGGCGGGCACGCGCGATGGGCCATCGACCGGACGGAGGCCCGCAGCCGGCGCCGCGCACCCACGACGTCGACGCCGGTGAGGACCACCATCGCGACGAGGACGGCGACACTCGTGCGCACCACCGGGCCCGGCTCGATGTGCTTGACCGACCCCAGCCACACGACGACCCCGACGAAGGCGACGGTGGCGAGGGCGTGCCGCACGGCGAGCGGCCGCCAGTGCCCCGGCGCCTGCTCGAGGTCGCGCGCGAGGACGGCCGTCTCCCGGGCGATGATCGCCTCGGTGCTCACGTACGACGCCTCGGCCGAGCGCACCGCGCCGTCGTCGGTCCCCGTGCCGTCCCCACCCACGGGCAGGACCCTAGGCGCGGGCGCGGTGTCCGCGCAGCCGAACGGGTTCGGTCAGACGCTCTTGACGACGAACGCGACGTTGTGGCCGCCGAACCCGAACGAGTTGTTGAGCGCCGCGATGTCGCCGTCCGGCAGCGTGCGGTGCTCGCCGCGGACGACGTCCAGGTCGATCTTCGGGTCGAGGTCGTCGACGTTGATCGCCGCCGGGGCGACCCGGTGGTGCACCGCGAGCGTCGTGAACAGCCCCTCGAGCGCGCCGGCGGCCCCGAGCAGGTGACCGGTCATCGACTTGGTGGCGCTGACCGCCATCCCGTCGGCGTCGGCCCCGAAGGCCCGGCGGATGGCGTTGGCCTCCGCGACGTCGCCGACCGGGGTCGAGGTGGCGTGCGCGTTGACGTGGACGATGTCCTTGGCCGTGAGGCCGGCGCGCTCGACGGCCTCGAGCATCGCGCGGCTGGCGCCGGCGCCCTCGGGCTCGGGCGCGGTGATGTGGTGGGCGTCGGCGGACATCCCGATCGCGGCGAACTCGGCGTAGATGCGGGCGCCGCGGGCCTTCGCGTGCTCGTACTCCTCGAGCACCATGACGCCGGCGCCCTCGCCCATGACGAAGCCGTCGCGGCCGGTGTCGTAGGGGCGCGAGGCGGCGGTCGGGTCGTCGTTGCGGGTCGAGAGCGCCTGCATCTGGGAGAACCCGGCGAAGCAGATGGGGTGCATCGCGGCCTCGGTGCCGCCGGCGACGACCATGTCGGCGCGGCCCTGGCGGATCATCTCGTAGCCCGTGCCCATCGACTCGGCGCCGGACGCGCAGGCCGAGACGGTGGTGTGCGCGCCGGCGCGGGCGCCGAGCAGCAGCGACACGTTGCCGGACGAGGTGTTCGGCATGAGCATGGGCACGGCGAGTGGGAAGACGCGACGGACACCCTTCTCGCGCAGCACGTCCCACTGGTCGAGCAGGGTCCACACGCCACCGATGCCGGTGCCGATCGCCACGCCCAGCCGCTCGGGGTCGAGCTCGGGGGAGCCGGCGTCGACCATCGCGGCCTGGGCGGCGATGACGGCGTACTGGGCGCTGGGGTCCATCCGCCGGATCTGGACCTTCTCGAGCACCTCGGACGGGTCCTGGGCGATGGTGCACGCGAAGTGCACGGGCAGCTCGTAGCGCTCGAGCATGTCCTCGGGCAGCGGCTTGGCTCCGGACCGGCCGGCGAGGATGCCCTCCCAGGTCTCGGCGATGGTGCCGCCGAGGGGGGTGGTGGCACCGAGCCCGGTGATGACGACGCGACGCTCGCTCATGGGTGCTGCTGCTCCTTGTGGGTGCGGGTGGGCCGGCGCGGCCTCCCGGTCGGGGAGGCCGCGCCCGGTGCTCAGCCCTGGTTGGACTGGATGAAGTTGACCGCGTCGCCGACCGTCGCGAGGTTCTTGACCTCGTCGTCGGGGATGCGGACGCCGAACTTCTCCTCGGCGTTGACGACGATGGTCATCATCGACAGCGAGTCGATGTCGAGGTCGTCGGTGAAGGACTTGTCCATCTGGACCTCGGCGGGGTCGAGCCCGGTCTCCTCGTTGACGATCTCGGCGAGGCCGCTGAGGATCTCCTGCTGGTCAGCCATGTGCGTGTCTCCTTCGGTGTGGTGAGGGTGCTGCTGGCCCGGGTGACCCGTGGGCCCACGGGAGTCGGTCAGGGGATGACGACGACCTGCGCGGCGTACGACAGGCCGGCGCCGAACCCGATCTGCAGGGCGAGCCCGCCGCTCGGGATCTCACCGTGCCGCACCATCCGCTCCATCGCGAGCGGGATGGACGCGGCGGAGGTGTTGCCGGTGTAGGCGATGTCGCGGGCGATCGGCAGGTCCGCCGGGAGCTTCAGCTGCTTGGCCATCGCGTCGACGATGCGCACGTTGGCCTGGTGCGGGATGAACGCGTCGAGCTGGTCGGCGGTGATGCCGGCGGCGTCGAGGGCCTTCTGGGCGACCGGGGCCATGCCCCAGACCGCCCAACGGAACACGGTCTGCCCGGCCATCCCGATGTGCGGCCAGCCGAGGTCCTTCTCGTGCACGTCGATCCAGCTGTCGGTCTGCGAGATGACGTCCCACTGCGCGCCGTCCGAACCCCAGACCGTGGGGCCGATGCCCGGCGTGTCGGAGGCGCTGACGACGGCGGCCCCGGCGCCGTCGGCGAAGATGAACGCGGTGCCGCGGTCGTCCTTGGACGTGAAGTCCGAGAGCCGCTCGACGCCGACGACGAGCACGTGCGCGGCCGAACCGGTGCGCACCATGTCCGAGGCGAGGTTGATGCCGTGGCAGTACCCGGCGCAGGCGGCCGAGATGTCGAAGGCGGCGCCCTTGGAGCCGAGGCGCTCGGCGACGAGGGGCGCCGCTGCGGGCGTCTGGTAGGGCCAGCTGACGGTGGCCACGATGACGGCGTCGACGTCGGCGCCGCTGATGCCGGCCATCTCCAGGGCGGGGGTGGCCGCGAACACGGACATGTCGATGACCGACTCGCCCTCGCCGGCCCAGCGCCGCTCGATGATGCCCGAGCGCTCGCGGATCCACTCGTCGGAGGAGTCGATGCGGTCGACGATCTCGGAGTTGGGCACGACCCGGCGCGGGCGGTAGCCGCCGATGCCCGAGATGCGCGAGTGCCCGGTCGTGGACGCGGTGAGGCGGTCGGCGAAGCCCTTGGACGTGGGGGTCATGCGGAGTGCTCCTCGATGAGGGTGCGGGCGGCGTCGAGGTCGTCGGGTCCCTTGACCGCGAGCAGCTCGACGCCCTTGAGGGCGCGCTTGGCGAGGCCGACGAGCGTGCCGGCGGGTGGCACCTCGATGACCGCGGTGACGCCGAGGGCGGTGAACCGCTCCATGCACAGGTCCCAGCGCACGGGGTTGGAGACCTGGCTGACGATCCGGTCGAGGGTCTCCCGGCCGGTGGTGACGACCTCGCCGTCGCGGTTCGAGACGAGGGTGACGCCGGGGTCCGAGACGTCGTGGTCGGCGGCGGCCGCCGCGAGGACCTCGACGGCCGGCTGCATGTACCGGGTGTGGAACGCGCCGGCCACCTTGAGCGGGATCACCCGGGCCCGGGCCGGCGGGTCGTCGGCCAGCGCGGCGAGGGCGGGCAGGGCGCCGGCGGCGACGACCTGGCCGGCGCCGTTGACGTTGGCCGGCGTGAGGTCGTGGCGCGCGATCGTCGCGAGGACGTCGTCGGGGTCGCCACCGAGGACCGCGCTCATCCCGGTGGGGGTCGCGGCGCTCGCCTCGGCCATCGCCCGACCCCGCAGTGCGACGAGGCGCATCGCGTCGTCCTCGGCGAGGACCCCGGCCGCGGACGCGGCGGTGATCTCGCCGACCGAGTGGCCGGCGAGGGCGCCGACGCCGGACACGCCACCGAGGGCGCGCAGGGCGAGCAGACCGGCGCCGACGAGCAGCGGCTGGGCGACCGCGGTGTCCTTGATCGTCTCCTCGTCCGAGGTCGTGCCGTGCGCGACGAGGTCGACCCCGGCGGCGTCGGAGAGCGCCGTGAGGTGCTCACGGGCGCCGGGAAGCTCGAGCCACGGAGCGAGGAAGCCGGGGGACTGCGACCCCTGGCCCGGGCAGACGATGACGATCACGCCTCCCAGCGTGCGGCCTGGGCCGTGACAGGATCGTGACGAGTGGGGACGAACCTCACCGCCACGAATTGTGGGGTTCCCACAATTCACGCGCCGTCACGGGCGGAGTGTGCTGCGCGTCACCGGGCCGAGCCGGTGGAAGGCGAGGGCGATCCGGACGGTCTGTGCGTCGTGCGGGTCGGTGAGGTCGTAGCCGGTGGCCTTCGCGATGCCGGCCAGTCGGTAGCGCACGGTGTTCGGGTGGACGATGAGCGAGCGCGCGGTGCCCTCGACGCCGAGGCCGCCGTCGAGCCACGCCTCCGCGGTCTCCATCAGCGAGCCGCCGCTGGCCTCCTCGAGCGGGCGGACGATGCGGGCCGCCAGGGCGTTGCGGGCCGGGAGGTCGCCGGTCAGCGCGCGCTCGGCGAGCAGGTCGTCGGCGTGGACCGGGCGGGGGGCGGCCGGCCAGGCGGGGGCGGCGGTGTGCCCGGAGATCGCGGCCCGGGCCGAGCGGCCGGCGGCGAAGAGGTGCGGGACGGTCGGGCCGACGACGAGCGGGCCGTCACCGAGGTGCGGGTCGAGGGTCTCGGCGAGGGCCATCGGGTCCTGGACCCCACCGCCGATGCAGACGATGCGGGGCCCGTGGATGGCGACGAGCAGCTCGGTGCCGGTGCGTCGCGCGGTGCGGTGCAGCTCGCCGAGCACCGGGCCGGTGGCGCCGGCCGGGGTCGAGCCGACGACGACGGCGACGCCGCTCACGGCGCCCCAGCCGAGGGCCGCCGCGCGGGACTGCATCGACTCGTCGGCCTCGCCACGGATGACGGCGTCGACGACGAGCGACTCGAGGCGCGCGTCCCACGCGCCGCGGGCCTCGGCGGCCTCGGCGTAGACCTCGGCCGCGGCGAACGCCACCTCACGGCTGTAGCGCAGCACCGCCTCGCGGGCGAGGTCACCCTCGCCGGGCGCGGCGAGCCCGGCGATCTCGCGCTCGACGACGCCGATGCTCGTCCGGATGAGGTCGAGGGTCTGGGCCAGGCTGATCGAGCGGGTCAGCTCGCGCGGGGCCGTGCCGAAGACGTCGGCGGTCGCGGGCGGCCTCTCCTGGTCGCCGCCGAACCAGCCGATGAAGCTCGTGATGCCGGCCTGCGCGACGAGCCCGACCCACGAGCGGTTCTCGGCCGACAGGGCACGGAACCACTCATGGTCGGTCTCCATCTGGCGGACCGCGGCCGCACCGAGGTCGCCGGCGGCGCGGGTGACCCGGGCCCGGGTCTCGTCGGAGGCGACGGTGGGCATGCGGCGCAGTCTATTTGTGCGTCCCGGACAAGGTGGCCCGGCGGGTCAGTCGGTGCCCGACTCCATCGCCGCGTGGTCTAGCGCCTCCTCCTCGGCGCTCGCCACGTCGGGGTTGTCGGTGATCCGGTCGTACCCGCCGGCCGGCAGCTCGCCGAAGAGGGTGCCGTTCTCGACGAGCAGCTGGCCCTGGTCGTTGGGCTGGTTCGCGTAGAGCTCGAGCTTGGCCCGGCTGTCGGCGATGTCGAGGTTGCGCATGGTCAGCTGGCCGATCCGGTCCTGGGGCCCGAAGGCCGCGTTCTCGACCCGCTCCATGGACAGCTTGTCCGGGTGGTAGCTGAAGTTCTCGCCCCGGGTGTCGACGATCGAGTAGTCCTCGCCGCGCCGCAGCCGCAGGGTGACCTGGCCGGTGACGACCGACGCGATCCAGCGCTGGATCGCCTCGCGGAGCATGAGGCTCTGCGGGTCGAGCCACCGGCCCTCGTAGAGGAGGCGGCCGAGCCGGCGGCCCTCCGCGTGGTAGTTGGCGATGGTGTCCTCGTTGTGCACGGCGTTGAGCAGGCGCTCGTAGGCGATGTGCAGCAGCGCCATCCCCGGTGCCTCGTAGATGCCACGCGACTTCGCCTCGATGATCCGGTTCTCGATCTGGTCCGACATCCCGAGCCCGTGCCGGCCGCCGATGGTGTTCGCCTCGTGGACGAGCGCGACCGGGTCGAGGGTGCGGCCGTTGACCGCGACCGGCCGGCCCTCGACGAAGGCGATCGTCACGTCCTCGGGCTCGATGGCGACGGCGGGGTCCCAGAACCGCACGCCCATGATCGGCTCGACGACCTCCATCGACTCGTCGAGGTGCTCGAGGGTCTTCGCCTCGTGCGTCGCCCCCCAGATGTTCGCGTCCGTCGAGTAGGCCTTCTCCTGGCTCGAGCGGTAGGGGAGCGAGCGCTCGGTGAGCCAGGCGCTCATCTCGTGGCGGCCGCCGAGCTCGGTGACGAACGCCGCGTCCAGCCACGGCTTGTAGACCCGCAGGTTCGGGTTGGCGAGCAGCCCGTAGCGGTAGAACCGCTCGATGTCGTTGCCCTTGAAGGTCGAGCCGTCGCCCCAGATCTCGACGTCGTCGGCCTGCATGGCGCGCACGAGCAGGGTGCCGGTGACGGCCCGGCCGAGCGGGGTGGTGTTGAAGTAGGTGCGTCCGCCGGTGCGGATGTGGAAGGCCCCGCAGGCGAGGGCGGACAGGCCCTCCTCGACGAGGGCGCTCCGGCAGTCGACGAGCCGGGCCACCTCGGCGCCGTACTGGCCGGCGCGGTCCGGGACGGTCCCGATCTCCGGCTCGTCGTACTGGCCGAGATCGGCGGTGTACGTGCAGGGCACGGCGCCCTTCTCGCGCATCCACGCGACCGCGACGGAGGTGTCGAGGCCTCCGGAGAAGGCGATGCCGACGCGCTCGCCGACGGGCAGGGAGGTGAGGACCTTGGACACGATGCAAGTATATGCAGAACCCGGAATACTTAGCGAATCGCGGGTGCGTCCGGCCGGACGGCGGCTCAGCCGTCGCCGAGCCGCTCCTCGACGCTGCGCACCTTGGACTCGAGCATCCCGGTGTGCCCGGGCCGGATGTCCGCCTTGACGACCAACGAGACCCGGGGCGAGTGGGCGGTCATGGCGTCGACGCACTGCTTGACGACGGCCATCACCTCGTCCCACTCGCCCTCGAGGTTGGTGAACATCGCGTTGGTCTCGGACGGCAGGCCGGAGTCGCGGACGATGCGGACGACCTCGGCGACGGACTCGGCGTACGAGCCGCTGTCGTCGGGGGTCCCGGCGATGCTGAAGGCGACGATCATCGGACGGCTCCTCGGGTGCTCAGCTGTCGCCACCCTCGTTGCCGGAGGCGCCGGCCGTCACGTCGTGCAGGCGGTAGCGCTTCGCGGCCTCGGTGGGCACCGACGCCTCGACCTCGCCCCGGGCGGCGAGCACCTGGAGGGCGCGCACCGCCATCGACGGGCCGTCGATGTGGAAGTAGCGACGCGCGGCCGGGCGGGTGTCGGAGAAGCCGAACCCGTCGGCGCCGAGCGACGCGAACTCACCGGGCACCCACTGCGCGATCTGGTCCTGGACCGCCCGCATGTAGTCGGACACGGCGATGACCGGGCCCTTGCGCTCGGCCAGCTGCGAGGTGACCCACGGGGTGGGCGCCTCCTGCTCGGGGTGCAGGAACCTCGCCTCGTCGCACCGCAACCCGTCGCGGCGCAGCTCGTTCCACGAGGTGACCGACCAGACGTCGGCCACGACGTGCCAGTCGTTGCGCAGCAGCTCCTGGGCCTCGAGCGCCCACGGCATCCCGACCCCGGACGCCAGCAGCTGCACGCGCGGGGCGTCCTCGCCGATGCCCTCGGTCGAGCCCTCCGAGTAGAGGTACATGCCCTTGAGCAGCCCCTCGCGGTCGAGGTTCTCCGGCTCGGCCGGCTGGGCCATCGGCTCGTTGTAGACCGTGAGGTAGTAGATGACGTTGCGCTCGTCGTCGGTCAGCGAGTCGTCGGTGCCGTACATCCGGTGCAGGCCGTCCTGGACGATGTGCGCGATCTCGTAGGCGAAGGCCGGGTCGTAGTGGACGACCGCGGGGTTGGTCGACGCGAGCAGCGGGCTGTGGCCGTCGGCGTGCTGCAGCCCCTCGCCGGTGAGGGTCGTGCGCCCGGCCGTGGCCCCGATGAGGAAGCCGCGGCTCATCTGGTCGGCGGCCGCCCAGATGGAGTCGCCGGTGCGCTGGAAGCCGAACATC
>NZ_DAOLAC010000037.1:0-37634 GCF_035325325.1 Phycicoccus sp.
CCTTCTTCGCGGGCGCCTTCTTCGCCGGTGCCGCCTTGGTCGCGACCTTCTTCGCGGGCGCCTTCTTCGCCGGTGCCGCCTTGGTCGCGACCTTCTTCGCCGCAGTCTTCGCGGGCGCGGACTTCTTCGCGGCCGTCTTCGCCGTCTTCTTCGCCGTCGACTTCTTCGCGGCCGCCTTCTTGGCCGGCGCCGCCGGGGCGGCCGTCCCGCCCGCGGGCGCACGACCGGTGGCCGGGGCCGCCTTCGGCAGGCTGCTCGGCTTCTTGACGTAGTCCTTGAAGGCGGTGCCCGGACGGAACCGCGGAGCCTTGCTCTTCGGGATGCGCACCGAGGTCCCGGTGTGCGGGTTCCGGCCGGTGCGGGCGGCGCGCTCGGCCCGGTCGAAGGTGCCGAACCCGGTGATGGCGACCTTGCCGCCCCGGGAGACCTCGCGGACGATCGTGTCGAGGACGGTGTCGAGCGCGTCGTTGGCCGCCTTCCGGCTGCCGAGGGACTTCTCGAGCTCCTTGACGATGTCTGCCTTGTTCAACGTGGTTCCTCCATCGGTCGGCGCCGGGCGGACGCCGCGACGCTGGTGACGTGGGGGCCGGACGGGCCGACCTCGGATCCGACGGTATGCCTGAGGGACAAGCACGTCCACCACTCTCGCGGCGTGTTCGGGTTGCGCCACAGACGGTTTGGCAGGCGGCCAGACGTCACACGCGCCCCACCGACACCATGACGACGGTCCCGGGAGGGAGCGTTGCCCGTCGACGGGCCGATGGAACCCGTTGCGCGACAAGCCTTCCGGTTCAGGAGGTGACGGTCGGCTTCCACGCCGGACGAATTTCCTCGAAGGCCGTGATGTCGCCCTCGTGCCGCAGCGACAGGCTGATGTCGTCCAGGCCCTCGAGGAGCCGCCAGCGCGTGTAGTCGTCGACCTCGAACGGCGCGACGAGGTCTCCGGCGGTCACGGTGCGCGACTCGAGGTCGACGGTCACGGAGGTCCCGGGCTCGTTCTCGAGCAGCTTCCACAGCAGCTCGACGTCGTCCTGGCTGCACTGCGCGGTGAGCAGCCCCTGCTTGCCGCTGTTGCCACGGAAGATGTCGGCGAACCGGGACGAGATGACCACGCGGAAGCCGTAGTTCATGAGCGCCCACACGGCGTGCTCGCGCGAGGACCCGGTGCCGAAGTCCGGCCCGGCGACGAGCACCGACCCGGCCGCGAAACCCGGGTCGTTGAGGACGAAGGTCGGGTCGCTGCGCCACGCCGCGAACAGGCCGTCCTCGAACCCGGACCGCGTGACCCGCTTGAGGTACACCGCCGGGATGATCTGGTCGGTGTCGACGTTGCTGCGGCGCAGCGGGACCCCGATGCCGGTGTGCGACGTGAACTTCTCCATCAGGCGTTCGCCTCCACGGGCTCGAGGTCGGCCGGGCTCGACAGGGTGCCGCGCACCGCGGTCGCGGCGGCGACGAGCGGGCTCACGAGATGGGTCCGCCCACCCTTGCCCTGCCGGCCCTCGAAGTTGCGGTTCGAGGTCGAGGCGCTGCGCTCCCCCGGCGCGAGCTGGTCGGGGTTCATCCCGAGGCACATCGAACACCCCGGCAGCCGCCACTCGGCGCCGGCCGCCGTGAAGACCGCGTCGAGGCCCTCGCTCTCGGCCTGCAGGCGCACCCGGGCCGACCCGGGCACGACGAGCATCCGGACGCCGTCGGCGACGGTGCGCCCCTTGATGACCTCGGCCGCGGCCCGCAGGTCCTCGATGCGGCCGTTCGTGCACGAGCCGACGAAGACGGTGTCGACGTGGATCTCGCGCAGCGGTGTGCCGGCCGTGAGGCCCATGTACTCGAGGGCCCGGCGCGCCGCGACCTTGTCGTTGTCGTCGCCGAGCGTCTCGGGGTCGGGGACCGCCTCGCCGAGCGGGTTGCCCTGGCCGGGGTTGGTGCCCCAGGTGACGAACGGCGTGAGGCTCGCGGCGTCGAGGACGACCTCGGTGTCGAACTCGGCGTCGTCGTCGCTGCGCAGCTCACGCCAGGCCTCGACGGCGGCGTCCCAGTCGGCGCCGGTAGGCGCGTGGCCGCGACCCCTGAGGTACTCGAAGGTCGTCTCGTCCGGCGCGATCATGCCCGCCCGGGCCCCGGCCTCGATCGACATGTTGCACACCGTCATCCGGGCCTCCATCGACAGCGCGCGGATGGCGCTGCCGCGGTACTCGATGACGTGGCCCTGACCACCACCCGTGCCGATCCTCGCGATGACGGCGAGGACGACGTCCTTGGCCGTGACGCCGGCGGGCAGCTCGCCCTCGACGGTGACGGCCATCGTGCGGAACGGCTTGAGCGGCAGCGTCTGCGTCGCGAGCACGTGCTCGACCTCGGAGGTACCGATGCCGAACGCGAGCGCGCCGAACGCGCCGTGCGTCGAGGTGTGGCTGTCGCCGCAGACGATGGTCATCCCGGGCTGGGTCAGGCCCAGCTGCGGGCCGACGACGTGCACGATGCCCTGCTCGGCGTCGCCCATCGGGTAGATGGTCACGCCGAACTCCTCGCAGTTGCGGCGGAGCGTCTCGACCTGGGTGCGGCTGACCGGGTCGGTGATCGGGCCCGGGGTGGTCGGCACGTTGTGGTCCTCGGTGGCGAGGGTGAGGTCGGGGCGGCGCACCGGCCGGCCGGCCAGCCGCAGGCCGTCGAAGGCCTGCGGGCTCGTGACCTCGTGGAGCAGGTGGAGGTCGATGTAGAGGAGGTCCGGCTCGCCGTCCCCCCGGCGCACCACGTGCTGCTCCCACACCTTCTCGGCCAGTGTTCCGGCCATCCCACACACCTCTCACGTCGGTCGCGGCGGTCGGCCGCGGCTTGGGTCGACGGCGGACCGGCGGCACCGCGCCGTCGCCGTCATGCCGAGATTCGCACGCCCACACCGTGCACGGACTTGCGTCTCAGGCAATGAGACGTCAATATCAAGACATGGACAACAGCAGTGGGGTCGGCGTCCTCGACAAGGCGGCCATCGTCCTGTCCGCCCTCGAGGCCGGCCCGTCGACGCTCGCCCAGCTCGTCACGGCCACCGGCCTGGCCCGCCCGACGGCCCACCGGCTGGCCGTCGCGCTCGAGCACCACCGGCTCGTGACCCGCGACCTCCAGGGCCGCTTCGTGCTCGGCCCCCGCCTCGGTGAGCTCGCCGCGGCGGCCGGCGAGGACCGGCTGCTGGCCGCCGCCGGCCCGGTCCTCGGCGCGCTGCGCGACCACACGAACGAGTCGGCCCAGCTCTTCCGACGCCAGGGCGAGTACCGGGTGTGCGTCTCGGCCGCCGAGCGCCCGGTCGGACTGCGTGACTCCATCCCGATCGGCGCCACCCTCTCCATGCGGGCCGGCTCGGCGGCCCAGATCCTCCTCGCGTGGGAGGAGCCGGACCGGCTGCACCGCGGCCTGCAGGGCGCGGCGTTCACCGCGACCGCGCTCTCCGGGGTGCGTCGGCGCGGCTGGGCGCAGAGCGTCGGCGAGCGCGAGCCGGGGGTCGCCTCGGTCTCGGCGCCGGTGCGCTCCCCCTCCGGCCGGGTCATCGCCGCGGTGTCCATCTCCGGACCCATCGAGCGCCTGTCCCGGCAGCCGGGGCGGCTGCACGCCGCCACCGTCATGGCCGGGGCGAACAAGCTGACCGAGGTGCTCGCGCGGCACGCCGCCCAGCAGGAGGCGCAGAACAACGCCTGACCCGGCGCGGGTGGGCCGGCCCGGAGCGGCCGGACCGAGCCGCTGACCGAGTGCTGGCGAGATGTTCACCGGCTCGTCACCGCCCGTGCCTGCCGGCCGTTCCCCGACCGGACGAGGGTGTCCCGCGACGGCCGCCGTCCGGCGGCTGCGAGAGCCCCGCCTGGAGGACCCGTGCCCGACACCCACCTGCGCCGCCGCTCGTTCATCGGCCTGACCGCCGCCGGCGTCGGCGCCGCGACGCTGACCGCTGCACCCACCGCCTCCGCGCACCCGCGCGGTCGCCATGAGCACGACGAGGACGCGGTCGGCTACGGACCGCTCGTCCCCGACCCCAACGGCCTGCTCGACCTGCCGGCCGGCTTCTCGTACACCGTGCTCGCGGTGGCCGGCAACAGCGGCAACCCGGTCGAGCCGACCATCCTCGACGACGGCGGCGAGCAGAGCCCGTCGCGCTACGACGGCACCGGTTCCTTCCGCACCCGCAGCGGTGGCTGGGTCCTCGTCTCGAACCACGAGAACGGCTCGTCCGCGTCGATGCCCGTCCCGCACCGGCCCGGCATCACCTACGACGAGGGCAGCCCGAAGGGCGGGACGACGACGATCACCGTCGACCGCCACGGCCGCCGCGTCTCGGAGGTCGTCTCCCTCGCCGGCACCTGGTCCAACTGCGCGGGCGGGGTCAGCCCGTGGGGCACCTGGCTCACCTGCGAGGAGACCGAGCAGAAGGCCGACCCGACCAAGGACGTCCGCAAGGACCACGGCTACGTCTTCGAGGTCGACCCGCAGGACCCGACGAACCCGCGCAACGCCCGGCCGATCAAGGCCTTCGGTCGCTTTCCCCACGAGGCGGTCGTCGTCGACCCCGAGCGCGGGCAGGTCTACTCGACCGAGGACGCCGGCAACCCGAACGGGCTGCTCTACCGCTGGAGCCCGGACCGGCACGCGCCACGTCGCCGGGGCTTCCACCACCTCGCCGACGACGCCGGGACGCTCGAGGCGATGTACGTCACCGACCGGGGCACCTTCGTCCCGGACCTGTCCGTGTACTCCCGCCTCGGGACGACGCTCTCGGTGCGCTGGAAGGAGGTTCCCGACCGCGACGCCCGCACGACCTCGACGCGCAAGCAGTTCGACGGACCCGGGTCGACCGGCACGCCCGGCGGCGCCATCACCCGGGCCCGGAAGCTCGAGGGGATGTGGTGGGACAAGGGCGGGTTCTACTTCGACTCCTCGTTCGCCCGGACGAGTGACGGGTCGGCGGCCGAGCACGACGGCCAGATCTGGTTCTTCGACACCCGGCGCGGGACGATCACCCTCAAGAGCCACTACGCCTACACCCCGGCCGACCAGGACACCGACCCGGACGGCCCGGACAACATCACGGTCAACCCGTGGGGCGGGCTCGTCGTCTGCGAGGACGGCGACGGCCGCAACCACCTCGTCCTCGACGACCTGCGGGGCCACACCGCGTTCCTCGCCCTCAACCGCCAGGACAGCGAGATGGCGGGCGCGAACTTCTCGCACGACGGACGCTTCCTCTTCGCCAACTCCCAGGACCCCGGGGTCGTCTTCGCGATCACCGGGCCGTGGGGTCGCCGGCACGGCTGCTGACCCACGGCGAGCAGGACGCGGCCGCCCGGGGCCGGCAGAGGACCCCGGGCGGCTGCCGCCGCGTCGCGCGCAACACGGATGTCACACGGCGCCGCACGCGGTGCAACATCCGCGGGCCACGCTGGGCGCACCCGCCAGCCGAGGAGGAGCGCCCGTGCCACCGTCCGCCACCGCCGCCCAGCGCATCGCCCGGGACCGCACCCGCCTGCTCGCCTTCCCGCGGCCGGACCGCCCGGCCCTCGTCGTCGGCGGCGGGCCGCTCGCCGCGCGCCGCGCAGCCGCGTTGACCCGGGCGCGCACCCCCGTCATCGTCTTCGCCCCGAGCCTGTGCGACGACGTGTTCGACCTGCTCGCCGAGCGCCTCGTGTCCTGGGAGAACCGCTGGCCCACGGTCGCCGACCTGCGCGCCGCCTGGCTCGTCCACGCCGCGACCGGCGACGCGCGCCTCGACGCCCGGGTGTGCGCCCTCGCGGCGGCGGCCCGGGCCGAGGTCGCGTAGCTCAGGCGGTCGTCGTGCCGCCCAGCCGCTGCCGTGCCGTCTCGCCACGCCGCCCGACCGGGATGGTGCCGGCGATCGAGGCCAGTCCCAGGGGTTTCGGCCCCGAGTAGATGCTCTCGGCGCCGTGCGCCGGCACCGTGTAGGTCTCGTGCCAGATGGTCACCGCACCCGGGTCGGCCTTGGCGACCCGGTAGAACTCGGTCCACGCCGGCCGGTGCAGGTGGTCGGCCGCGTTGGCGTAGGCGTAGAGCTCCTCGACGCTGCGCCACCACTGGACCATCGTCGTCGCCATGAGGTGCACGGTCGAGCGGCTGCCGAGGTAGCCGAGGTGCTCGGCCTCGCCGCGCTCGGCGGCCGCCTTGTTCCTCTCGAGCTCGACGATCATCCGCGGCATCGCGGCAGCGGCCTGGCGGACGATGCCGACCTTCCACGGCTTGTGGACCCGCAGGCCGATGAGGAAGACGGTCAACGGCCCGTCGTACGCGTGGGTGACCCGGTCCATGGGAGGCTCCTGACTGGATAGTGGCGCTGTCTGGTGCGACCATGATGGATAGTGGCACTCTCCAGTGTCAAGCCCCGCCTCCCGACAGGAGCCCCGTTGCGCATCTCCCAGCTCGCCGAGCGGACCGGCGTCCCGGTCCACACGCTGAAGTACTACCTCCGCGAGGGAGTCCTCCAGCCCGGGACCCCGACGAGCCGCACCTCGGCCGACTACGGCGAGGAGCACGTCGAGCGGGTGCGTCTCGTCCGGGCCCTCGTCGAGCACGGCGGAGTGCCGGTCGCCGGGGTGCGCACCATCGTCGGGGCCCTCGAGGCCCCCCCACCCTCGCGGCACGAGCTGCTCGGGACCGCGCACTGCACGCTCGCCGGGCCCGGCGGCGACGAGGGCCCCGGGGAGGTCGTGGCCGACCTCCTCGAGGGGCTGGGCTGGCGGGTCTGGGCGGACGGCCCGTTCGCGGCGGCGCTCGGGCGGGCCGTGGAGGCCGCGCGCGCCGCCGGCGCCCCGCTGTCCGAAGACGTGCTGCGCCGGTACGCAGAGGCGATGCGGGCGGTCGCCGAGGTCGACCTCGACCTCGCCCTGGCGGCCGGCTCCCCCGCCGAGGCGATGCACCGCGTGGTCGTCGGCACGGTGATGGTCGACCCGGTGCTCCTCGCCCTGCGGCGGGTGGCCCAGGAGGCGGCGAGCGCCGAGCGGGCGTGAGCACCCCGGCTCGCGCGAGGCGGACACGACGAAGGCCCGGTCCTGGTGGACCGGGCCTTCGACCGATGTAGCCCCGACGGGATTCGAACCCGCGCTACCGCCTTGAGAGGGCGGCGTGCTAGGCCACTACACAACGGGGCCGTGGTGCTGTCCGGGCCGCTCGAGACGGCCTGGGCAACGGGAGAGAACACTACCGAACGGGAGGGCTTTCTCCGAAATCGCCCCCGACGCGAGCCGGAGGGCGATGGCTGGGGTACCAGGACTCGAACCTAGAACGGATGAACCAGAATCACCAGTGTTGCCAATTACACCATACCCCATGGGGTATGCCGTCCGATGTCCCGCGGGCGGGCCGTCGAGCGGCGAACCGAGTGGCGATACTACCGGGCCCTCTCCCCCGGCCCAAATCGCACGGCGTCCCCGACCAGCAGGTCCGGGATCTCGGCGAGCGAGCGCACGACCGGCACCTTGCGGGCCTCGACGAGCCGCAGCCCGCGCTCGTCCGGCTCCCCGTCGCGCACCAGCCAGGCCGCCGGCAGCCCCGCGTCCGCCGCCCCGAGCGGGTCGGTCGAGACCTCGTCGCCGACGTACAGGGTGCGCGCCGGCGGGGCACCGAGGCGACGGCTGGCCTCGTGGAAGGCACGGGCGTCGGGCTTGCCGAACCCGAGGGTGTCGCGGCTGCAGACGACGTCGAAGAGGTCCTCGAGCCGGGCCGCCGCGAGCTTGGCCCGGGTGTAGTCGCCCGAGGAGTTCGTGAGCACCCCGACCGCGAGCCCGGTGGCGCGCAGGGCGGCGACCGCGGGGCGGACGTCCTCGAACGCCTCGAGGGTCGCGAGGAAGGCCGGCTCGTAGGCGTCCTCGAAGGCGTCCCACCAGTCGCCCTCGGGGCGTCGGTCGAGCCACGCGGCGAGCTCGTCGAGGCGCGCACGGCGCATCTCGTCGAACTCGGTCTCGCCGCGGGTGTAGGCGGCGAAGTGTCCCTCCGGGTCGTCGCGGAAGCGGACGCCGGCCCGGGCGAGCCGGTCCGGGTCGGCGTCCGGCCAGAGCGCCTGCGCCGCGGCCGCGCCGGCCCGGTGCATCGCCGTCCGGGTGTCGTAGAGCGTGTCGTCGGCGTCGAGGAGCACGGCCTCGACGCCGAGGCCGTCCCAGGGTCCGCTCACAGGCTCGCGCGCAGGGTCGTCAGGCGGGCCAGGGTGGCCGTCCTGCCGAGGATCTCCATCGACTCGAAGAGCGGGGGGCTGACCCGCCGGCCGGAGACGGCGGTGCGCAGGGGACCGAAGGCGAACTTCGGCTTGAGGCCGAGGCCGTCGACGAGCGCGGCCCGCAGCGCGGCCTCGATCGCCTCGGCCCGGAACGACGGCTCGGACCCGAGCACACCGTCGTGGTGGTCCGGCAGGTCGGCGAGCGCGGCGGTGGCGGCGTCGAGGGTCGCGGCGGCGCCGTCCCCGAGCTGGGCGCGGGCGTCGTCGGCGACCTCGACGGCGTCGTCAGGGGCGTAGAACGGCGCGACGAGGTCGGTCGCCTCGGTGAGGTGCGCGATCCGGGTCTGGATGAGCGCCGCCACCTGCTCGAGCCGGGCCAGCTCGCCGAGTGACGGGTTCTCGCCGAGGACCCCGGCCCGCTGGAGGTGGGGCAGCAGCCGCGCGGTGAAGTCCTGCGGGTCGAGCGCCCGGATGTGGACGCCGTTGAGCCAGTCGAGCTTCTTGAGGTCGAAGATCGGGCCGACCGGGTTGACCTCGGCCCAGTCGAAGCGCTGCGCGAACTCCTCGAAGGTGAAGACCTCCACGTCGTTGCCCTCGGCGTCCTGGGCCGGCGGGTAGGCGAGCAGGCCGAGGAAGTTGACGAGCGCCTCGGGGAGGTAGCCCTCCTCCTCGAACCAGGTGAGCCGCGCCTCGGGGTTCTTGCGCTTGCTGATCTTCGACTTGTTCGCGTTCCGCAGGAGCGGCATGTGCGCGAACTTCGGCGGCGTCAGGCCGAGCCACCGGTAGAGGAGGACGTGCTTCGGCGTCGAGCTGATCCACTCCTCGCCGCGCACGACGTGGGTGATGCCCATCTCGTGGTCGTCGACGACGACGGCGAGGTGGTAGGTCGGGAAGCCGTCGGCCTTGAGGATGACCTGGTCGTCGGGGCGCGGGGCGGAGAGCCGGCCACGGATGAGGTCGTCGAACTCGGTGTCGACGTCGTCGGGGACGAGCATCCGCACGACGGGGGTCTCGGAGAAGCCGGGCAGTGCTCGGCGCTCCTCCTCGGTCTTCCCGAGGCAGAGCCGGTCGTAGCCGGTCGGCTGCTTGAGGCGCTGCTGCTCCTCGCGCATCTCGGCGAGCCGCTCGGTCGAGCACCAGCAGCGGTAGGCGTGCCCGGCCTCGAGCAGCCGCTCGACGTAGGGCCGGTAGGTCGTCAGCCGCTCGCTCTGCCGGTAGGGCGCGCACGGGCCTCCGATGTCCGGGCCCTCGTCCCAGGTGAGGCCGAGCCAGCGCAGGGTGTCGAAGACCTGCTGCTCGGAGTCCTCGCGGAAGCGGGCGCGGTCGGTGTCCTCGATGCGCAGGACGAACCGACCGCCCTGCTGCCGGGCGAAGGCGAGGTTGAACAGGGACATGTACGCCGTGCCCACGTGCGGGTCACCCGTCGGGGACGGGGCGACGCGGAGGCGGACCGGGCCGGGGAGGTCGCCGGCCGGCGTGGCGGAGGGGGTCTGCTCGCTCATGATGGGTGCCAGCGTAGTGACGGGGCGCAGTGACGCGAGCGGCGGCCGCCCTGGCGCATCGGGTGCGGGTGGCGCACACTCGAGCGGTGGCGGGGGTCGTGGAGCCGGAGGGCCGGCGACGGGTGCGCCCGGTGGGCCTGGCCATCGGTGTGCTCACGACGATCGTCCTCGTCTTCGTCGTGCGGCGTCTCGCCACGGACGTGCCGCACGTGCTCGCCGGCACCGTGCCCGACGACGACCTCGCCGAGAAGTACGTCGCCCACCCGTGGCTCGCCTACGGCCACATCGTGCCCGGGGTCGTCTACCTCCTCGGGGCGCCGTTCCAGCTCTCGCACCGGTTCCGGAGCCGGCACTACGTCCTGCACCGCCGGGTGGGGCGGGTCCTCCTCGGCTGCGCCCTGCTCTCCGGGGTGCTGTCCGTCGTGCTCGGCGTCGTGTTCGCGTGGGGGCGCGGGGCGGAGACGTCGGCGACGGCGGTCTTCGGCACGTGGTTCGTCGTGTGCCTGGTGCTCGCGTTCCGCGCCATCCGTGGCGGCCGGGTGGCCCACCACCGTCGGTGGATGGTCCGCGCCTTCGCGGTCGGGCTCGGGGTGGCCTCGATCCGGCTCTGGGTCGGCGTCTTCACCGGCATCCAGCTCGGGCTGCTCGGCATGGACGGCGACACCATGCCGCTGCGGGCGACCTTCGGGGTCGCCTTCTGGCTCGGGCTCTCGATGCACGTCCTGTTCGCCGAGTGGTGGCTGCGCCGCACCCCGGACCTCGACGGCTGACGAGGCCACCGACGAGTTCTGGTCCCGGTGACGGTCTGACCTCGCGACACCACCCGAGCGAGGAGACCACCGTGTCGAGCACCCACTACCCCGCCGTCGCCGGGTAGCACGAGGAGAGGATCAGCCATGACCGCACTCGACCCCACCCGACCCGGACCGCTCGACCTCGAGTTCGAGGCGCCGGTCGTGCGCAGCGACGCCGACGGCGGCTGGAGCTACGTCGTCTGGCCCGACTCCGTCGAGGTCTTCGGCACCCGCGGGCTCGTCAAGGTGACGGGCACGGTCGAGGGCGCACCGCTGCGCACCTCGTTCATGGCGCTCGGCGACGGCCGGCACAAGCTGCCCCTGACCGCCGCCACCCTGCGCGCGATCGGCAAGGACGTGGGCGACGTCGTCCGGGTGCACCTCACCGAACGGCGTTGAGCGTCAGGGCTCGACGAACGGGTTGGACAGGGTGCCGATGCCCTCGATCTCGACCTCGACCCGCTGCCCTGCCACCACCGGCCCGACCCCCGCGGGCGTGCCGGTGAGGATGACGTCGCCGGGCAGCAGGGTGAACGCCCTCGACGCGTGGGAGACCAGGGCCGCGACGCCGTGGACCATGTCGGCCGTCGTGCCGTCCTGGACGACCTCGCCGTCGCGCCGGGTGACGACGCGGAGGGAGGAGACGTCGAGGTCGGTCTCGACCCACGGCCCGAGCGGGCAGAAGGTGTCGAAGCCCTTGGCGCGGGCCCACTGCCCGTCCGAGCGCTGCAGGTCGCGGGCGGTGACGTCGTTCGCGCAGGTGTAGCCGAAGACGACGCCGAGGGCGTCCTCGGGCTCCACGTCCTTGCACAACCGGCCGATGACGACCGCGAGCTCGCCCTCGTAGTGCACCTCGCTGCTCTGGGGTGGCAGGACGACGGGGTCGCCCGGGCCGACGACGGCGGTGTTCGGGACGAGGAACATCAAGGGCTCCTCGGGCACGTCGCCGCCCATCTCGGCCGCGTGGTCGGCGTAGTTCTTCCCGATGCCGACGACCTTGCTGCGCGGGATGACCGGGGCCAGGAGGCGCACGTCCTCGACGAGGTGCGTGGCGCCGGTCAGCTCGATCCTCGTGTAGAGCGGGTCGCCGGTGATCTCGGCGATCTTCTCCCCCGCCCCGTCGACCAGCCCGTAGACGGGGTCGTCACCGGTGGTGAACCTCGCGATGCGCATGGCCCGAGCCTACGACCCGCGACCGGAGTTGCTACTCGCCGTACCCGCGGCGGGAGCGGGAGTCCTCGTCGACGAGCCGGTTGATCAGCTGCTGCACCTCGTCGCTGTCCGGGACGTTGGTCAGGTCCTCGTCGGGGCTGTCGCCGGCGGACTCGATGTGCAGCGACCCGGCGCCGATCATCCGGTCCAGGAGGGTCTGCCGGAAGCTGACGTCGGTGATCTTCGCGAGGGTGATGTCCTTGCCGGACTTCGTGAGGACACCGCGGCGCACCATCACGCGGTGGGTCGTGATGACGTAGTGCGTGGAACGCCAGCGCACGAAGGGCCCGAGGACGAAGACCAGCAGGATGAGCGCGACGGCGGCGAGCACGACCCAGAGCAGCACGGTGCCGACCGAGCCGTCGGGGAGGACGAGCAGCGCGACGACGCCGCCGACGACGACCACCGCGCCGACGAGGGTCGGTGCCAGCACCGTCAGCCAGTGCGGACGGAGGTGTCGCACGACCTGTTCGTCCTGTGCCAGGACGTTCTCCGGGAAGCCCACGGGCCCAGCGTAGGGGCCCACAGCGGCCGGCGTCAGGACACGCCGGCGGCCCGTGCGGCCGTGGCCAGCACGCGGCCGACCGTGGCCGCGCCCTCGTCGGTCAGGTGCACGTCGAACGCGGTGCAGATGTAGGTCAGCGTGCAGACCTGGGCGACGTTGCGCGGCACCGACTTCCCGTTGAAGGTCGTGGGGGTCGTGTCGGCGAGGGCGAAGGCCGCGGTGAGCGGGACGTAGCGCGCCCCGGTGGCCTTGGCAGCGGCGGCGATCTCGGTGTCGAGCTTGGTGTAGGCGCTCGTCGCCGCGGCGAGCTGGGTCTTGCCGGCCCCGAGGTAGCTGGCGGCCAGCCACGGGTTGTAGTAGCCGAGGACGAGCACGGGGACGTCGGGTCCGGCGGCGGCCCGCAGCCGCTCGAGGACGGTCGGCAGGTTGGTGCGTACCGTGCCGAGTCCGGTCGTGGCGCACGAGGCGTCGACCTGCATCCCGCGCACGCAGTGCAGGAGGTCGTTGCCGCCGATGTCGAGGGTGACGAGGCGGACGTCGCCGCGTCGCTCGCGCAGGAGGGCCTCGGCGGCGGCGAGCTGGCTCTTCTCGGGGTAGGTGCACCGGCCGCCCTCGACGAGCGTCGAGGTGGTCTCGCCGCTGCACGCGAGGTTGGCGACGCCGAGGCGCTGGCCACCGGCCGAGAGCCGGGCCGCGGCGAGGGCAGGGTAGGCGCTGTCGCGCAGCTCGGCGCCGCCCGGCTGGTAACCGGCGGCGAGCGAGTCGCCGAGCGCCACGAGGAGCGGGCCGGCGGGCGCCGCCGAGCCGGAGGGGGCGGGCGACGCCGGGGCACTCGTCGAGGACGCGGCCGACGACGGGCCCGTCGACGACGCGGTGGACGCCGGTCCGTCTCCCCCGCTGCTGCTGCACGCCGCGAGGAGCAGCGCGCCGGCGAGGGCGGCCGCGGCGAGGGTGCGGGGCACGATCGGACCTCCGGGTCGGGTGAGCGGGGACGGGGACCATCCTCTCCCGACCCAACGCCCGGGACGCGCCGGGTGTGCCCGGGGTGGTGGTGCGAGCCGTCGCTACCGTGGTGCGGTGACCGTCGTCCTCTCCCCCGACGAGTGGGCCGCCCGCGAGCGCGCCCACGCCGAACGCGTCGACGCGGCGACCGCCGGGCACCGCGCGCGCCGGTCGGACGGTCGGGCGCATCCGGTCGAGGACTTCCTCTTCCGCTACTACAACCACTCCCCGGCGAAGCTGCGCCGCTGGCACCCGGGGGCGGGCATCCGCCTGGCGGGCGCGGCCTCGGGTGAGCGGGCCGGCTGGAGGCACCACCGCCTCGTCGGCGACGCGGTCGAGCTCGACGTGGCGTCCTTCGTCGCGGCCCGGGGGCGGACCATCGCGTTCGTCCGGGAGCTCGTGGCGGCGACCCTCTTGCGTCCGCCCCACCTCGGGTGCTTCGGCCTCCACGAGTGGGCGATGGTGCACCGGCTGCCGGCCGACGACGTGCGCCACCCGGGATGGCCGCTGCGCCTCGGACCGGCCGGCACCGACGCGGTCCTCGAGCGGCACACGGTGCGCTGCTCGCACCACGACGCGTTCCGGTTCTTCACCGAGTCGGCGGTCCCGCTCAACCAGCTGCGCCCGACCCGGGAGGGCCAGGCGTCGCTCGAGCAGCCCGGCTGCCTCCACGCCGGGATGGACGTCTACAAGTGGTCGTTCAAGCTGGCCCCGCTCGTGCCGAGCCACCTCACCGCCGACGCCTTCGACCTGGCCCGCGAGATCCGGGTCCTCGACATGCAGGCGTCGCCGTACGACCTGCGCGAGCTGGGGTACGAGCCGGTCCCCATCGAGACCCCGGAGGGCAAGGCCGAGTACCTCGAACGGCAGCGCGCGTTCACGGTCCGCTCGAACGAGTTGCGCCGCAGGCTCCTCGACGTGCTGTCGGCCGTCGACACACCGGTGCCAGCCGGCTGAGCGGCCGTCAGGCGGCAGTGGCGAAGCACCAGTCGACGTGCCTCTCGAGGACGGAGTCGTCCCGTCGGGTCGGGGCGGGAGGCTGGTGCGGCTCGCTGCCCCACCCGAGCAGGGGCGGGGCCAGGGAGCGGTAGGTGTGCCCGGTCGGGGTCCGGGTCACGGTCCCGTGGGGTGAGCCGCGGGCGACGGTGACCCGCCAGCCGGGCCCTTCCTTGACGAGGTTGCAGCGCGCGCACTTCCCGTTGCCGTTCCACACGCTCGTGGGTCCGCCGTCGCGGGCGGGGTGGGCGTGGTCGGCGTGCACGATGGCGGAGCCGCAGAACGGGGTGGTGCACACGTCGTCACGCAGGACGAGGACCCGGCGCAGGCCGCCGGCGAAGGGGCGGCGCCGGGAGTCCATCGCCACGAGGTCGCGACCGTCCGGGCTCGTGTAGAGCCGCCGCAGCCACACCGACGCGGGGCCGGCTCCCTCGATCCAGGCCCGCGCGACGGGCGCCGGCACCGACCCGTGCCCGGGCACCCGCGCGGGCTCGTCGACGGACCGGTCGGGGTCGCCCGTACCGAGGAGCGCCCGGTCGGTCATGACCAGCTGCACCTCCACCGGCTGCACCTGGCCCGGGGCCAGCCCGGCCATGAGCCGCAGGGCGACGTCGGCGCTGACCGCCCCGACGGCGCGCCCCTCGGGCGCCTCGTCCTCGCACTGCCCACCGACCACACTCCTGGCGCGGCGCAGCAGGGCGGCGTGGGCCCCGACCACCTCACGCAGCGGTCCGAGGACGGTCAGGTACGCCATGCCGTCCGGTGCCGGCCGGACGGTCACGCGCCGGCTCCGCACCGCAGCCTCCATCCGCCGGACCACCGACGCCGCGTCGAGCTCGGCCGCGACGCGTGCGGCGGCCCGGCCGGCCATCCGCGGCGACAACCGTGGCAGCGCGTCGGCGAGGCGGCGGTCGACCTCGGCGCGGTGCTCACGGGTCAGCGTCGCCGTCTCGCGCACGACCTCCACCGCGGCGCGCTCGGAGACGGCGCCGTCGGTCAGGGCGGCCATCAGGCACGGCATCTCGCGCACGAGCGCGCGGGACAGCCCGACGAACCGGTCACCCGTGCTCGGCGACTCGTGCCGGGCCAGCGCCACCTCCGACCCCACCGACCGGGCCACGTCCTGGGGAGTGACGGCCTCTCGCGACACCCTCAGCGCGTCGGTGGCCCTCGCCTGGCACGCCGCGGCCGCGCCCTTGAGCCGCTCGAGCTCGGCGACCAGCGCCACCCGCTCGTGGTCGCTCAGCGCCTCGACGTCGACGGTGGCGAGTGACGCACGGACCCCGGCCACGACGGCCGCCGGCGTGGGACCACCACGTCTGTCCCGCACCGCAATTGCTGTCATCGCCCCTGCCCTTCCCCTGTGCTGCCAACTCTAGGACCGACCACCGACAGAGGCCCCGTCACTCCGTGCCCTGCGCGACATCAGGGAGGAGTCCAGCGCACGCGGCCTGACGGGGGCCTTCCGCTTCTCGGGGATCGAGAGTTTGCTGTTCCCCATGGACAGCACGATGCAGCCGACCCCCCTCCTCGTCAGCCAGGTCCTGCGGTTCGGGACCACGCTGCACGCCGACCAGGAGGTCGTCACCTGGACCGACGACGGTCCACGCCGCGCGACCTACGCGGAGGTCGGTCGGCAGGCCGCGCAGCTGGCCCATGCCCTCCACGGGCTCGGCGTCGAGGGGGACGACCGGGTCGCCACCTTCATGTGGAACAACGCCGAGCACTTCACCGCCTACTTCGCGGTGCCGTCCATGGGCGCGGTGCTCCACGCCCTCAACATCCGGTTGTTCCCCGAGCAGATCGTCTACGTCGCGAACCACGGCGGCTCGAAGGTCGTCATCGTCGACAACACCCTCGCGGCCCCCTTCGCCAAGCTGCTCCCCCACCTGCCCAAGGTCCGCCACGTCGTCGTCAACGGCCCGGTCGACGACGACACCCGCGCCGCGCTGACGGCGCCCGACCACGTCGAGGCGGTGCACGACTGGGCCACCCTGCTCGAGGGGATGCCGACGACGTACGAGTGGCCCGAGGACCTCGACGAGAACTCCGCCTCCTCGCTGTGCTACACCTCCGGGACGACGGGCAACCCCAAGGGCGTCGCGTACTCACACCGCTCCAACTACCTCCACGCCGTGACGACCGCGATGACTGCCGACACCCGTCAGGGCGACCGGCTGCTCGTCGTGGTGCCCCTCTTCCACGCCAACGCGTGGGGCTTCCCCTACCTCGCGATGGCGGTGGGCGCCTCCCTGGTCATGCCGGACCGGTTCCTCCAGGCCGCCCCGCTCGCGACGATGATCGAGAGCGAGAAGGTCACCTTCGGTGCCGGCGTGCCGACGATCTGGCTGGACCTGCTGCACCACCTCGAGGAGAACACTGTCGACGTCTCGACGTGCCGCGGCCTCATCGTGGGCGGGTCGGCCGCACCCCCGGCCCTGATGAAGTCGTTCAAGGAGCAGCACGGGATCACCATCCTCCACGCGTGGGGCATGACCGAGATGTCCCCGATCGGCACGGCGGCCGTGCCTCCGGCCGCCGTCGAGGAGGGGTCGGACGCCTACTGGGACTACGCGACCTCGCAGGGCCGCCTCGTCCTCGGCGTGCAGGGGCGGCTCATCGGCCCGGACGGCGGGGAGGTGCCGTGGGACGGCGAGAGCGTCGGCGAGCTCGAGGTCAGGGGACCGTGGATCACCGGCTCCTACAACGCGTTCGGCGAGGAGTCGGACGCCGAGCTCGCCGAGATGGCCGACAAGTTCCACGACGGGTGGCTGCGGACCGGCGACGTGGGCACGCTGACCCCGGACGGCTTCCTCCGGCTCACCGACCGCGCGAAGGACGTCATCAAGTCCGGCGGTGAGTGGATCAGCTCTGTCGACCTCGAGAACGCGATCATGGCGCACCCGGACGTCCTCGAGGCCTCCGTCGTCGGGGTGCCCGACGAGCGGTGGGGAGAGCGGCCCCTGGCCACCGTCGTGCTGAGGGAGGGCGCCGCCGCCACCCCGGAGTCGCTGCGCGAGTTCCTCGAGGACAAGCTCGCCCACTGGCAGCTGCCCGAGCGGTGGGCGCTCGTCGACGCCGTGCCGAAGACGAGCGTCGGCAAGTTCGACAAGAAGCTGCTGCGTCGCCGGTACGCCGAGGGCGAGCTGGCGGTCCAGACCCTGGACTGAGCCCGACCGGACCGGATCCGCCTGCACCCGAACCCCCGCCACGCGCCCGACGGTGCGAGGGTCGAGGAATGGCCCGTACCGACCCAGCACCCGTCGACCACGCCGCCGCCCCGGGGGACCCATCGCCCGAGTCGCTCGTCCGCGCCCGGAAGGCGGTCGTCGCGTCGTCGATCGGCAACGCCCTCGAGTGGTTCGACATCATCGTCTACTCGAGCTTCGCCGTCGTCATCAGCGAGCTGTTCTTCCCCGACGTCTCCGGCTTCGCCGCCTTGATGCTCACCTTCCTCACCTTCGCGGTGTCCTACCTCATCCGCCCCCTCGGAGCCGCCGTCATCGGCAACTGGGCCGACCGGCACGGGCGCAAGCGGGCGCTCTCGATGACCATCCTCACGATGATGGTCGGCACCGGCCTCATGGCCGTGGCCCCGACGGCGGCCGTCATCGGCCCAGTCGCCGCCGGACTCTGGCTGCTGGCCTCCCGTCTCGTGCAGGGTTTCTCGGCCGGTGGCGAGTTCGGGACCGCGACGACCTTCCTCGTCGAGTCGGCTCCCGAGCGGCGCGCGTTCTACGGCAGCTGGCAGGTCGCGACCCAGGGCGCGGCGATGTTCCTCGCCTCCGGGTTCGGCTTCCTCCTCACGACCTTCCTCTCCCACGACGCCCTCTACACGTGGGGCTGGCGGGTCCCCTTCCTCGTCGGCATGCTCATCGGGCCGATCGGCTGGTACATCCGCCGCAAGATGGACGAGACCGAGGACTTCGAGTCCGCCGAGAAGCTGGACAGCCCACTCGCCTCCACGGTGAGCACCCACGTCGGCCGGCTGCTCGCCGCCGCGGGGGCCGTCGCCCTCGCCTCCCTGTCGGTCTACCTCATCCTCTACATGCCGACCTTCGCCGTGAAGAGCCTCGGCCTGCCCGCGTACGCCGGCTTCCTCGGCGGAATCATCGCCGGGCTCGTCACCCTCGTCGGCACGCCGTTCGTCGGCACGCTCGCCGACCGCGTCGGTCCGGGACGGGTGATGTCGGTCGCCGCCGTCGCCGGGCTCGTCGTCGCCTGGCCGCTCTTCCAGCTGCTCGTCGCGGTGCCGACCGTCGCGGTCCTCACCCTCGTCCAGGTCGTCTTCGGCCTCGTCATGGCCGCGTACTTCGGTCCGCTGCCGGGGCTCTACCACGACCTGTTCCCGACCAACGTCCGCACGACCGGCATGGCCGTCGGCTACAACCTCGGCGTGCTCGTCTTCGGCGGCTTCGCCGGGGCGGTCTTCACCTTCCTCGTCGAGCAGACCGGCAGCAAGTCCTCGCCGAGCCTGTACTTCATGGCCGTCGCGGTGCTCTCGCTCGCCACCATCCTCGTCGTCCGGCGCCGCTACGGCGTCCGCTGAGCGGGCGTCGGGACGGTCGGCTACGGTCGGGCGGCGTGACCTCCTGCCACGTCTGCTCCGAGAACACCCGCTCCGACCTCCCGCCGCGCGAGCGGGTTGCCGTCACCGAGCACTGGCGGGTCGCGCACGCCTTCGACACCTCGCTCGAGGGATGGCTCGTCCTCGACGCCCGCGAGCACGTCGAGGCGCTCCACGAGCTGCCGGCTGCCGCCCACACCGAGCTCGGCGAGCTCGTCGGGCGGCTGAGCAAGGCGCTGCGCGACGTCGTCGGCTGCACCAAGACCTACATCATGCAGTTCTCCGAGGCCACCGGCTTCGGGCACCTCCACGTGCACCTCGTCCCGCGGATGCCGGACCAGCCCGCCGAGTCACGCGGACCCGCGGTCTTCCGCCACCTCGGGCCGGACGCCGTGGGCGCGCAGGTCGGCGAAGCCCGCCGCGACGAGCTCGCGCTCGCCCTCGCCGACCGGCTCAGCGCGGGCTGACCCCGGCCCGGACGAGCCCGTAGGTCACCGACTCGACGAGCGCGTCCCAGCTCGCCTCGAGGATGTTCGCCGCGACCCCGATCGTCGTCCACGACGTCGTGCCGTCCGAGGTCTCGATGAGCACGCGCGTCACGGCGTCGGTGCCGTGCGCGGCGTCGAGGATGCGGACCTTGTAGTCGATGAGCTCGAGCTCGGCGATCTCGGGGTAGGTCGCCGAGAGCGCGGTGCGCAGGGCGTGGTCGAGGGCGTTGACCGGGCCGTTGCCCTCGCCGGTCTCGACGTGCCGGCGGTCCGCCGCCCGCACCTTGACCGTCGCCTCGGAGAGCGCGTCCTCGTCGCCGCGGGCGTCGGTGATGACCCGCCACGACTCGACCTCGAAGAACGCCGGCAGGGTGCCGTCGATCTCGCGGCGCAGCAGCAGCTCGAAGCTCGCGTCGGCGGCGTCGAAGGTGTACCCGCGCAGCTCGCGTTCCTTGACCGTGGCCAGGACCCGCCGCAGGGTGGCCGCGTCCGTCTCGTCGGACGCGTCGAGGTCGAACCCGAGCTCGCGCGACTTCAGCTCGATGGACGCCCGGCCGGCCATGTCGGAGACGAGCATCCGCATGTCGTTGCCGACGTGCCTGGGGTCGAGGTGCTGGTAGAGGTCGGGGTCGACCTTGATGGCGCTCGCGTGCAGACCGGCCTTGTGCGCGAACGCGCTCGAGCCGACGTACGGCTGGCGCGAGTACGCCGGCACGTTGGTCACCTCGGCGATGGCGTGCGCGATGCGGGTGGCCTCCTGCAGCCGGTGCGGCTCCAGCAGCTCGCGGCCGCCCTTGAGCTGGAGGTTGGCGACGACGGTGAGCAGGTCGGCGTTGCCGGTGCGCTCCCCGTAGCCGTTGATCGTGCCCTGGACGTGCGTGGCGCCGGCGTCGACGGCGGCCATCGAGTTGGCCACCGCGCACCCGGTGTCGTTGTGGCAGTGGATGCCGACCCGCGCGCCGGTCGTGCGCACGACGTCGTCGACGACGCCGCCGACCTCGCCGGGCAACAGGCCGCCGTTGGTGTCGCAGAGGGCGACCACCTCGGCCCCGGACTCGACGGCGGCGCGCACGACCTCGAGCGCGTAGTCGCGGTCGGTGCGGTAGCCGTCGAAGAAGTGCTCGGCGTCGAGGAAGACCCGGCGGCCTTCACCGCGCAGGAAGGAGACGGTGTCGCGGACCATCTCGAGGTTCTCCGCGAGCGTCGTCCGCAGCGCGCGCTCGACGTGGCCGGTGTGCGACTTCGCGACGAGGGTGACGACCTGCGCCTCGGAGTCGAGCAGCGCGCGCACGAGCGGGTCCGTGTCGGCCCGGCCGCCGGCCCGCCGGGTGGCCCCGAACGCCGCGAGTGTGGCGTGCCGCAGCCGCAGGTCGCGGGCCGCGCGGGCGAAGAACTCGGTGTCCTTGGGGTTCGCGCCCGGCCAGCCGCCCTCGATGTAGCCGACCCCGAGCTCGTCGAGGTGCGCGGCGATCGCCATCTTGTCGGCGACGGTGAGGTTGAGGCCCTCCTGCTGGGCGCCGTCGCGCAGGGTGGTGTCGTACACGTGCAGGTCGCTCATCGGAATCCGTCCGCGGTCCAGGCCGGTCACCCGGCGCTCGTGCCCCGGCCCTGGTCGGGCCGGGGCGTCGACGCGTGCTGCTCGGTGCCATCATCGTCCAGCGTGTGCCCGGGCCGGCCGCAGGGGTGGGCGGCGACCCGTCTCCGTCGGGCCGGGCCGTCCCCCTGTCGGGTGACGTCCCGTCCCAACAAAAAGACCCCCCGGGTGTGGGAGGTCTGCGCGACGAGCTGGGTGCTCGTCGCGCTACACGATGATGATCGCGGTGGTGGCCGCGTCACGGAACGTCACGGAGCCAGCGTGGCACGCCCGCGGCCGGACGGCCAGCGCGCGTCCACATCGTGGCGCTCTCAGCCGTGGGCGACGACGGCCGCGCTCTCCCACCACGGGTCGAGGCCCGGCGGGTCGGCGACGTCGACCCGGTCGCCGACGCGCGGCACCGCGACGCGCACCCCCTCGGTCGCCGCCGCGACGAGGAGGCGCTCCACCGGCTCGGCCCACGGGTGCGGCGCGAGGACGAAGGTGCACCAGTGGATGGGCAACAGCAGCCCACCGTCGAGCTCGAGGGTCGCGCGGACGGCCTCCTCGGGGTCGAGGTGGATGTCGCGCCAGGCGCGGTCGTAGGCGCCGACCGCCATGAGCGAGACGTCGAACGGCCCGTGCTCGGCCCCGATGCCCGGGTAGCCGTCGAAGTAGCCGGTGTCGCCGCTGAAGAAGACCCTGCCGCCCGGCCCGGCGAGGACCCAGGAGGCCCAGAGCGTGCCGTCGCGGCGCAGCCCACGGCCGGAGAAGTGCTGCGACTCCACCGCCGTGACGCTCACCGGGCCGACGTCGTGCCCCTCGCCCCAGTCGCACTCGACGACCCGCGAGCCCGGCACGCCCCAGACGTCGAGGTGCGCCCCGATGCCGAGCGGGACGAGGAAGACGGCGTCGGTGGTCGTCGCGAGGGTCTGGATGCTCGCCATGTCGAGGTGGTCGTAGTGGTCGTGCGAGATGACCACGGCGTCGACCCGGCCGACCCGCTCGAGCGGCACCGGGGTGGCGTGGAGGCGCCGCGGACCGACGTGCTGGCTCGGGGAGCACCGCTCGCTCCACACGGGGTCGAGCAGGAGGCGAACGCCGTCGAGCTCGACGAGCGCGCTCGCGTGGCCGAACCACGTGACGTGCAGGCCGCTCGCCGCCGGCTCCCGGTGCGCGCTGACGACCGGGATGGGCCCGGGCGGGCGGCGGGTCTCGGCGTTGGCGCGGTACCGCTCGAGCACGTCGCGCTGGCTGCTCGGCATCGACGCCGTGCCCCGGCGGCGGTTGTGGAAGGCGCCGGCCCGGTAGTTGGGCGACCGGCGCATCCGTTCGAGTCGGACGCCGTCCGGACGGGCGCCCATCGCGGCGCCGACCCCGCGCCCGGCGGCCGCGAGCGCACCGAGGGCACTGGCCGCCCCTGCGGCGACGGCGATCCTGTTGAGCCTGCTCACTCGGACATTGTCACCCGAGGATCAGACAGGAGCGCCCGCGTCCACTCTGTCGAGACGGAACCGGGCGATCGCGGCCCGGGCGGCGGTGGCCGGAGGCGCCTCGGACCGCGACCGTGGCTTCCTCGCCTACGGTGGAGGGGATGCCCCGCGCTGCCCGTGACCCCTCTCCCGGCGACCTGGCCCACCGTCCGCTGGACTACCCGCTGGCACCGGTCGGCGGGCCGCGCCTGCTCGTCGACGATCGCGCGCACGTGCTGCGACCGCGCCGGCCCCGGACGCTCGACGCGTTGCTCCGGGCGCACGGCGCCGCGCCCCTCGCGCGGCGCACCCCGGTGCTGGCCATCGGCTCGAACGCCGCCGGCGAGGTGCTCGCCCACAAGCTCTCCCGGTCGGGGGTGTCGGCGGTCGTACCGCTGCTCACGGGTGTCGTGCGCAACCTCGCGGTCGGGCACACGGCCTACGTCGCGCGCGGCGGCTACGTCCCCGCGGCGCCGGTCCACCGCACCGGCGCACGCACTCGCGTCGTCCTCCAGCTCCTCGACGACGACCAGCTCGCCGCGGTGGACGCCACCGAGCCCGGCTACGACCGGGTCGAGCTGGCCGCTCGGCACTACCCCCTCGTCGTCGCAGGCGGGTTCCGCCCGACCGGGTTCCACGTCTACGCCGCGCGGGACGGGGCACTGGTGCTGCCGGGTCGGGCGCCGCGGCTGCTGCGCCAGTCCGAGGTGCTGGCCTCGCTGCGGGCGGCCGGCGTCCCGCACACCGACCACGAGGACCCCGCCGACGTGGCCGCGGGACTCACCTCGTCGGCGGAGCGGCGGGATGCCGTCCGCGCCCACCTGGCCCGGCACGGCCTCGCCCGACCACACCGGCTGCGCGCCCGCCCGGCGACCCGACTGCGCTGGACCGAGGCGCTCAGGCCCGCAGCCGGGCCCGCTCGGTGGCGGCGCTGACGAGCGCGGCGAAGAGGTCGGCGCACTCCCCCTCCTCCGCGTGCCACTGCACGGCGACCCGGAAGCGGCCGGAGCGGTCCTCCATCGCCTCGAGCGTGCCGTCCTCGTGCCACGCCGACGGCGACCAGCCGGTGCCGGCCAGGGACTCCGGGACCACCGCCTGGTGGTGGTAGGTCGGCACGTCGAGCGGGAGGTCGCCGAGGATGCCGGCCAGGACGCTCCCGCCGACCGGCTCGACGTGGTGGGAGGTGTACACCCCGGGCCGCGGCGAGTGGGCCTCGTGCCCGACGCGGTCCGGGAGGTGCTGCTCGAGGACGCCGCCCGCGGCCACCGCCATCACCTGCATGCCGCGGCAGATGCCGAGGGTCGGCAGGTCGACCTCCTCGGCGGCCCGCACGAGTGCCGTCTCCCAGGCGTCGCGGTCCGGGCGCGGGTCCTGCGACGTCGGGTGCGGCGCAGCGTCGTAGCGGGCGGCCTCGACGTCCGCTCCCCCGGCGACGACGAGTCCGTCGACCCGCTCGAGGACGGCCCGCGCCATCACCTCGTCGACGTCCGGGCGCGGCGGGAGGACAACGGCGACCCCGCCGACCGCCTCGACCTGCGCGACGTAGCGGTGCGGCAGCACGACGCTGCGCTGACCGACCCAGGGGAAGCGGTCGACCTCCTCGACGTAGCAGGTGATGCCGATGACCGGTCGGGTGGTGGGCACGACGAGACCTCAGAGCGGCGTGACGTACGCGCCCGAGATGCCGCCGTCGACGAGGAAGGTCGAGGCGGTCATGAAGCTCGACTCGTCGGACGCGAGGAAGAGGACCGCGTTGGCCATCTCCTCCGGCTCCCCGAACCGACCCATCGGCACGTGGACGAGCCGCCGGGCCGCGCGCTCGGCGTCCTTGGCGAAGAGCTCCTTGAGCAGCGGGGTGTTGACCGGGCCCGGGCAGAGCGCGTTGACCCGGATCCCCTGCCGGGCGAACTGCACTCCGAGCTCGCGGGTCATCGACAGCACACCGCCCTTGGACGCCGAGTAGGAGATCTGCGACGTGGCCGCGCCCATGACGGCGACGAAGCTCGCCGTGTTGATGATCGAGCCGCCGCCCTGCTCGAGCATCATCGGGATGACGGCCTTGCAGCAGAGGTAGACCGACGTGAGGTTGACCTCCTGGACCCGGCGCCACGCGTCGAGGTCGGTGTCGAGGATCGAGTCGTCGTCGGGCGGGCTGATGCCGGCGTTGTTGAAGGCGATGTCGACCCGTCCGTGCCGCTCCTTCGCCGTGGCGAAGAGCCGGTCGACGTCGTCCTTGCTCGCGACGTCGCAGTGCACGTAGGTCCCGCCGATCTCGGCGGCGAGGGCCTCGCCGGCGTCGTCCGAGAGGTCGGCGACGACGACCGTCGCGCCCTCCTCCGCGAAGCGACGGACGGTCGCGAGGCCGATGCCCGAGCAGCCGCCGGTGACGACGGCGACCTTGCCCGCGAGCCTGCCTGCCATGTTCTCTCCTCAGGTGTGGGGGTGTGGTGGGGGTCAGTCGTCGGTGGCGATGAAGACGTTCTTCACCTCGGTGAAGGCGTCGAGGGCGTCCGGGCCGAGCTCACGCCCGAGGCCGCTCGCCTTGAAGCCGCCGAAGGGTGTCGAGTACCGCACCGAGGAGTGGCTGTTGACCGAGAGGTTGCCGGACTCGACGGCCCGCGAGACGCGCAGCGCCCGGCCGAGGTCGCGCGTCCAGATCGAGCCGGAGAGACCGTAGTCGCTGTCGTTGGCCTTCGCGACGGCGTCTGCCTCGTCGTCGAACGGGAGGACGGCGACGACCGGTCCGAAGACCTCCTCGCGCCAGATCCGGTCGCTCGTGCCGCGCGGGAGGACGACGGTCGGCGGGTACCACCAGCCACGCCCCTCGGGGGCACTGCCGCGGAAGGCGACGTCGACCGCGTCGTGCCCGTCCGTGCCGTCGACGAACCCACGGACCGTCTCACGCTGGCGGTCGCTGACCAGTGGCCCCATCTCGGTCGCCTCGTCGCCCGGGTCGCCGACGACGACGTCCTTGAGCGCGGACTCGAAGCGCTCCATGAACGCGTCGTGGACGCTGCGCTGGACGAGGATCCGGGTGCGGGCGCAGCAGTCCTGGCCGGCGTTGTCGAGGAACGACATCGGGGCGGCCGCGGCGGCCTTGTCGAGGTCGGCGTCGGCGAACACGACGTTGGCCGACTTGCCGCCGAGCTCGAGGGTGACCCGCTTGAGGTGCTCGGCCGCTCCGCGCATGATGCCCTGCCCGACCGCGGTCGAGCCCGTGAACGCGATCTTGCGAACGTCGGGATGGGTGACGAACCGTTCCCCGACGACCGACCCCTTGCCCGGGAGGATCGTCAGGACGCCCTCGGGGATGCCGGCCTCGAGCGCCAGCTCGCCGATCCGCATCGCCGTGAGGGGGGTCAGCTCGGCCGGCTTGAGGACGACCGTGTTGCCCGCGGCGAGGGCCGGCGCCATCGCCCAGCCCATGATGGGCATCGGGAAGTTCCAGGGCACGATGACCCCGACGACGCCGAGCGGCTCCTTGAACGTGACGTCGATGCCGCCGGCGACCGGGATCTGCCTCCCGAAGAGGCGTTCCGGGGCCGCGGAGTAGTACCGCAGCACGTTGACGACGTTCCCCGCCTCCCACCGCGCGTTGCCGATGGTGTGCCCGGCGTTGCGCACCTCGAGGCGGGCCAGCTCCTCCGCGTGCTCCTCGACGACGTCGGCGAACCGACGCAGGAGCAGGGCGCGGTCGGCGGGCGCGACGGCCCGCCAGGCCGGCCCGACCTCGACCGCGCGGGCGACCGCGGCGTCGGTCTCCTCGACGCCGACGAGGTCGATCGTCGTGACGACCTCCTCGGTCGAGGGGTCGATGACGTCGTGCGTGGTGGTGGTGCTCATCGGGTGGTGCTCACAGCCTCTCGAATCCTCGGACCCGCTCCCAGTCGGTGACCGCGGCGGTGAACGCGGTGATCTCGACGTCGGCGGCGTTGACGTAGTGGTCGACGACCTCGTCGCCGAAGGCCGCCCGGGCAACCGCGCTGCCGGCGAGGAGGTCGCGGGCCTCGGCGAGCGTGCGGGGCACGTGCTCGTAGTCGCCCTTGTACGCGTTGCCCTCGCACACGGGCGGCAGCTCGAGGCCCTCGCGGATACCGTGCAGCCCGCCGGCCATCATCGCGGCGACCGCGAGGTAGGGGTTGACGTCGCCGCCCGGCACCCGGTTCTCGACCCGCAGGCCGGCGCCGTGGCCGACCACCCGGAGCGCGCAGGTGCGGTTGTCCGTGCCCCACGCCACGGCCGTCGGCGCAAACGAACCGGGGGCGAATCGCTTGTAGGAGTTGATGTTCGGCGCATAGAAGTACGTCAGCTCGCGCATCGTCGCGAGCAGGCCGGCCATGAAGTGGTCGAAGAGCTCGGAGCGCCCGCCGTCCCGCTCGTCGTCGGCGAACACGACCTCGCCGTCGGTGCCGCGCAGGGACAGGTGGATGTGGCACGAGTTGCCCTCGCGCTCGTCGTACTTGGCCATGAAGGTGAGCGCCTGCCCGTGCCGCGCGGCGATCTCCTTGGCGCCCGTCTTGTAGACGGAGTGGTTGTCGCAGGTGCGCAGCACGTCGTCGAAGAGGAAGCCGATCTCGTGCTGCCCGAAGTTGCACTCGCCCTTGGCCGACTCGACCGTCATCCCCGCGCGGTACATCTCGTTGCGGATCTCGCGCAGCACCGGCTCGACCTTGCTGCCGCCGAGGATCGAGTAGTCGACGTTGTAGCGGTTGGCCCCGGTGAGGCCGTGGTAGCGACGGTCCCAAGCGGCCTCGTAGCTGTCCTCGAAGAGGATGAACTCGAGCTCGGTGCCGGCGAAGGCCGCCCAGCCGCCCTCCGCGGCCGCCGCCACCTGCCGCTTGAGGACGCTGCGCGGCGACTGGACGACGTCGCCCGAGCCGTCGAGCCAGGTGAGGTCGCTCTGGATCGTCACCGAGGCCGGGTGGCCGGGCGTGCGCCGGAGGGTGGTGAGGTCCATCTCGAAGAACATGTCGCCGTAGCCGCGCTCCCACGAGGAGATGGCGTATCCGTCGACGGTGTTCATGTCGACGTCGACGGCGAGGAGGTAGTTGCAGCCCTCGGTTCCGGCCTCGAGCACGTGCTCGAGGAAGAAGGCACCATGGATCCGCTTGCCCTGCAGGCGACCCTGCATGTCGGTGAAGGCCACGATCACCGTGTCGACGGTGCCGTCGGCCACGTCGGACCGCAGCTGCTCGAGGGTCAGCTGCGGCGGACCGCCGCGGTGGATCGAGCTCGTCATGGTGCTCCTCCGGTCATCCGATGAGTCCGCGCAGCAGCGCGGAGGTGGCGTCGCAGTGTTCTTCCATGGCCGTCCGGGCCGCGTCGGGCGCCCCGGTGAGGATGGCGCCGACGACGGCCTCGTGCTGGTCGTGCGAGTGCTGGATGTTCTTGCGCAGCACGGGGATCGCGGCGAGCATCTCGCCGAGCGCGGCCTGCGCCCGGGTCACCGCCTCGATGAGCATCGGCGACCCGGACACGGTGGCGACGGCGAGGTGGAGACGGCTGTCGGCAAGCCGGTGGGCGCCGGGGTCAGCGGCCTCGGTCGTCTCGCGCAGGCAGGCCGCGAGCCAGGCCCGCTGGTCGCCGGAGAGGTCACGGGTGGCCGCCAGCCAGGCCGCCCCCGGCTCGACGACGCGGCGGAAGTCGAGGGCGTCGAGGAGGGTGGCGCCGCGGCGCACGGGTCGCCCGGTGCCGGGCTCCGGAGCGGTGTAGGTGACCACCGTGCCGCCGCCCCGGCCGCGGCGGGTCGTCACGAGGCCGGCGTCGCGCAGCGCGGCGATGGCGTCGCGGAGGGTGTTGCGGGCCACCCCCATCCGCTCGGCGAGCTCGCGCTCGGGGGGCAGCTGGTCACCGTCGACGAGGACCCCGAGCCGGATCGCCGTCGCCAGGTGCTCGACCGTCGTCTCGAAGGGGTTGCCGACCGCTTGCCGCAGGATCGCCGAGGGCAGGTGCGTCACGACGGCGGGGTCGCTCATCGGGTCCCCTCCTCCTCGTCGCGGCCCCTCCTCCGGACCACCCTGTCCGAAGGTTCGGTTCTGGACCTTTCGTCCGGTCGAGTGTGTCATGACCGGCCCAGCCTCGTCCCGTCCGGGTCGAACGGCGGACGCCGCGAGACGGTCAGCGGCAGCCGCTCCCCCGCGAGGTCCACCTCCCACGTCCCGGTGTCGCACCAGGCCGGCGAGGCGCCCGCCCCGGCCCGGTCACCGACGAGAGCCAGGCCGACCGAGGCGCCGACGCTCGCCCCCCACGCGGCGCTCGTCACCTGGCCGACCGGCTCACCGTCACGGAGCACGAGCTCGCCACCCCACAGCCACGCCTCCGGGTCGCTGCACACCAGCGAGACCACGCGGCGTGCCGGACCGGCCGCACGCCGCGCCTCGACGGCCCCCCGTCCGAGGAAGTCGGTGTCACCGCCCAGCTTGCAGGCGAAGGTGAGCCCGGCCTCGACCGGCGTGACCTCCGGGGTCAGCTCGCGGCCGAAGGCCCGGTACCCCTTCTCGAGCCGCATCGCCTCGATGGCCGAGTACCCGGCGGGCACGAGCCCGAGGTCGGTGCCGGCCTCGACGAGCGCGTCGTGCACGACCAGGGCCTGCTCGGTCGGGACGTACAGCTCGTAGCCCAGCTCGCCGACGTAGGTGATCCGGGTGACCCGCGCCCGGCCCCGGCCGACCGGCAGCACGCGTGAGGTCCCGAAGGGGTGCGCGTCGTCGAGGGGCGCCGGCGTCAGCCGGCCGAGCAGCTCGCGGGAGCGCGGCCCCATGAGGCCGAGCACCGCGTAGGCGCCCGTCACGTCGACGACCGCGGTGGCACCGACCCGGTGGCGGCGCAGGCGGTCGAGGTCGCGCTCGGTCGTCGCGGCGCTGGAGACGACGAGGAACTCCTCGGCCCCGGTGCGCGTGACGGTCACGTCCGCCTGGTACCCGCCGTGCGCGTCGAGCATCCCCGTGTAGACGGCCCGGCCGACCGGGACGTCGACGTCGGCGGTGCAGGTCCACTGGAGGGTGGCGAGCGCGTCCGGGCCGGTGACGAGGTACTTGCTGAACGAGGTCTGGTCGAAGAGTGCGACCGCGGAGCGGGTGGCCCGCTGCTCCGCGTCGCACCAGTCGGCCCACGCCGGGCGCCCCCACGAGTACTCGAGCCGCGGCTCCTCCCCCGCCGGCGCGAAGACGAGCGGGCGCTCCCAGCCGTTGCGGCTGCCGAGGACGGCACCCTGCGCGACGGTGCGGTCGTACAACGGCGAACAGCGTTGCGGGCGACCGGAGGTCAGCTCGCGATTGGGCCAGGGAACGGCGTAGTGCAGGCCGAGCACCTCGACGACCCGCGAGCGCAGCCAGGTGCGGTTCGCGGCGACGGACGGGAACCGCCGGACGTCGACGGCCACGAGGTCGGTCGTCGGCTCGCCGTCGAGCACCCACTCGGCGAGCGCGCGCCCGGCGCCCCCGGCGGAGGCGATGCCGACGGAGTTGAAGCCCGCGGCGACGAAGAAGCCGTCGCAGCCGGGCGCCTCGCCGAGGATGAACTGGTTGTCCGGGGTGAACGACTCGGGACCGTTGTAGAACTTGCGGATCCCGGTGTCGGCGAGGACGGGCAGCCGGTGCACCGCGCTGTCCATGAGCAGCGAGAAGTGCTCCCAGTCCTCCTCGAGCAGCCGGAACTCGAACGGGTACGGGATCTCCTCCGGCGCCACCCACGGCTTGGCCTCCGGCTCGAACCCGCCGACCAGCAGGCCCCCGACCTCCTCCTTGACGTAGGTGTACCCGTCCGGGTCGCGCAGGACGGGCAGGTCGCGATGCACGCCCTCGACCTGGTCGGTGACGACGTAGAAGTGCTCGGCGGAGTGCAGCGGCACCTCGACACCGGCCATCGCCCCGACGAGCGGCGCCCACTGTCCGGCGGCGTTGACGACGACCTCGCACTCGACCTCGCCGTGCTCGGTGAGCACGCCGGTCACCCGCCGCCGGTCCCCACGCTCCTCGAGCCGCAGCCCGGTGACCCGCACCCGCTCGGCGACGCGCACGCCGAGCGCCCGGGCACCGCGGGCCAGGGCCTGGGTGAGGTCGGCCGGGTCGGCCCGGCCGTCACCGGGCAGCCAGATCGCACCCTGCAGGTCGTGGGTGCGCAGCAGAGGGTAGCGCTCGGCGGCCTGCGCGGGAGTCAGCAGCTCGCAGTCGAGGTCGTACGCAGCGGCGTTGGCCACGGTGCGCCGCAGCTGCACCATCCGCTCGGGTGTGCGGGCGACGGTCAGACCGCCGCACACGCGGTAGCCGGTCGAGAGCCCGGTCTCGGCCTCGAGCCGCGCGTAGAGCTCGGTCGAGTACCGGACCAGCCGCGTCGCGGCCTCGCTGGCCCGCAGCTGGCCGACGAGCCCGGCGGCGTGCCACGTCGTCCCGCACGAGAGGGTGCCCTGCTCGAGGACGAGCACGTCCGTCTCGCCGAGGTGGGCCAGGTGGTAGGCGACGGACGCCCCGACCACCCCGCCCCCGACGACGACGACGCGGGCGCGCTGCGGCAGCTCGACCGTGCTCACCGCGCCGCTCCCGCGGCTCCTGCGGCGAGCAGCCCGTCGAACCGCGGACCGCGGGCGAGCGCGCGGGCGGCGTCCAGCTTCTCCATCGCCCACCCCCGGAAGTCGTAGTCGATGCTGCTCGTCCCCTCCTGGATGATGCCCCACAGCGTCCAGCCGTAGCGGGCGAGGAACCCCCAGAGCTCGGCCCGTGCCGCGTCCGCCGGGTCGGCGCGCCCGTAGTAGGCGGTGCACAGCTCGACGAGCGCCTCCGGGCCGAGGCGCGCCTCGGCCACCGCGTTCCCGAGCTCGAAGGACGGCTCGTTCATCCCGGAGTACTCGTAGTCGATGATCCGCAGGTCGCCGCCGTCGTCGAGGACGTTCGCCGGCAGCAGGTCGTTGTGGCAGGCGACCAGCCGCTCGGGCGCCAGGCCCAGCACGGCCTCCGCACGCTCGACGGCCGGCTCGAGGTCGAGGTAGCCGGGCGGCAGGGGGAACCCGCGCTCCCGGACGACGGCGAGGTACTCGCGCCGCAGCGCCACCATGTCGAAGCGACCGACGAACGACGGCGCGGCGTGCAGCCGTCGCAGGGCGGCGGCGAGCCGCCCGAGGTTGGCGCCGACGTCCACCTCGGTCCAGGTGCGCCCCGGGAGGAAACCGACGACGAGGACCCCGCGGCCGCCGAGGTAGTCGACGACCGGGGCGCCGACCCCGGTCGACGCCGCCGCCAGGGTGTTGACGAACTCGGCGTGCCGGTCGACGCCGAGCAGGCCGGCCTCCGGGGACGACACCCGCACGACGACGTCGAGGCCGGCGTCGGTGCGTACGCGGTGGTTCTCGTTGGTCAGCCCGCCGGGCAGGGCGCTCACGTGGCGGCCCTGCCCGGCGAGGACGGGGATCCCGTCGAGCACCTCGTCGAGGTCGGTCACGACGCAGTGGTCAGGCGAGCGGGTCGCCGGGCTTCCAGTCGTGCTCGGCCCCGCCGTGGGCGGTCTTGCCGTGGTGCTCGAGCGCGATCTCGTCGGCGCTCGTCATGCCGTCCGGCAGGTCGATCGTCGTCTTCGGCCCGGTGAACCACTTCTTCGCCGACAGGTGCCAGCCGATCCACAGCACCAGCAGCGCGCCACCGGTGAGGATCGGTGCGTAGTTGACGAACTTCCACGCGAAGTCGCCGTTGCCCGGGGTTCCGGCCGGGGTGAAGGGCAGGATGAAGTAGACGCTGACCACGGCGATCTCGAGCACCGCGATCGGCGCCATCCACTTCCACTTGGTGCCGAGGTTCCACCGGCCCTGGACGAACGAGTCGCCGGCCCGCCACCGCAGGAAGATCGGGATGGCGAAGGCGAGGTAGAGCCCGATGACGGCCACCGAGACGACGGCGTAGAACGCGGTCGGCACGATGATCGGCGCGTCGGCCGTGCCGATGTTCACCTCGACGAGGGCCGGCAGGGTGATGACCGCGGCGACGAGCGAGGAGACGAGCACCGCGTTGGCCGGCACCTTGCGCGGGGTGAGCCTGGCCCAGAGCGACGCACCGGGCACGGCGCCGTCCCGGCTGAACGCGAAGAGCATCCGGCTGGTCGACGTCATGCACGCCGTCGTGCAGAAGAACTGCCCGATGCTCGCGATGAGCAGCACGGTGCCGGCCCAGCCGGAGGACAGGGCCTGGTTGAAGATGACGGCCACGCCACCGCCGCCGGCCGTGACCGCCTTCGGGTCCTGCACGGCGAAGAGGAAGGCGAGCAGGAGGATCCACCCGCCGATGGCCGAGTAGAAGATCGAGCGCCAGATGCCCTTGGCCGCACCGTCGGCCGCGCCCTGGGTCTCCTCCGAGAGGTGGGCCGAGGCGTCGTAGCCGGTGATCGTGTACTGGGTGAGCAGGAAGCCGAGGGGCAGGACGTAGAACCAGAAGCCGAAGCCGCTGGTGCTGCCGTCGGCCAGGCCGCCGCTGTTGTTGACCCGCATCGAGAAGACGTCGGCGATGCTCATGTGCTTGTCCGGCAGGACGATGAGGATGAGGATGACCGCCGCCGCACCGACGACGTGCCACCACACGGAGACGTTGTTGAGCATCGCGAGCAGGTGGCCGCCGAAGATGTTGACCATCGCGGTGAGGACGAGGACGACGAGGAACATCCAGAAGACCCGCTGGAGGCTGTAGCCCGCGGCCCACGACTCGCTCATCGTGCTGAACGAGAGGTCGAAGAAGGTCGCCGTGCCGTAGGCGACGGACGCGTCGACGGCGAGCAGGCCGATGAGGTTGAGCCAGCCCGTGTAGTAGCCGGCCTTCGCGCCACCGAGCTTGGCGGCCCACCAGTAGATGCCGCCGGAGGTCGGATAGGCCGAGACGAGCTCGGACATGCACAGGCCGATGACGAGGATGAAGGCCGAGATGAGCGGCCAGCCGATGGAGATGGCGATCGGGCCACCGTTGTTCCACGCCTGGCCGAAGGTCGTGAAGCAGCCGGCGAGGATCGAGATGATCGAGAAGGAGATCGCGAAGTTGGAGAAGCCGGACCAGCTGCGGTTCAGCTCCTGCTTGTAGCCGAGCTCGGCGAGGAGGGCCTCGTCGTCGGAGTGGTCGGTCGTCCGGGAAACGCTCACGTGCACCTCTTGATGTGCAGAAGCGGACCACAACGGGTCCGGCGCGGTCGAGTGGTGCACAGACAACACCCGCGGCCGGTCGCTGTCAATGGTCCGCCCAGGAACCATTTACGCCGGATGCCGCACCGGCCCCGCGCGGGGCGCCGCGGCTCAGACCGCCGGCGGCGCCTGGCGCTCGACCGGCTCGTCGCGACCGTCGTCGTCAGTGGGGACGTCGGGGTCGTGCCGGTCGGCCTCGCGCAGCTGCTCGGCCCGCTGCTCGCGCACCTCGCCGGCCGTCTCGGCCCGCTCGTCCGCCTCGCGAGCGAGCCGCTCGGCCTCGAGCTGCCGCCGCTCCGCCTCGGCGCGGGCGAGGTCGGACTTGGCCCGGGCCTCGGTGGCGGCGGCCTCGCGCTCACGGACCTCACGGTCGTGCTCGGCGGCCTGCTCGCGCAGCTCGGCCGCCTTGGCCCGGGCCGCCTCGTCGCGGCGGGAGCCACGCTGTCGGAGGATGAGGGCGAGCGCGACGAGGACGACGACGACGATCAGGACGACGAGGATGACGGTGCCCGTGGTCATGGGGAGCTCCTGGGTTCGGGGACGGCGGTCCGTCGAACCTAGCGACTCCGTGTCCCTCGTGGAGCCGCCGTGACCTGCGAGAACCCGAGCAGCCGCCCCGGCCTCAGGCGAGGCGGGTCAGCCAGCCGCGCGAGTCCTCGGTCCGGCCGTACTGGACGTCGAGCAGGGCCTGCCGGATGGCCCGGGTCACCTCGCCGCCCTCCTCGCCGGCGGTGGACGGCGCCTCGCCGCCCTCCCAGCGCAGCTCGCCGACCGGCGTGACGACCGCCGCTGTCCCACAGGCGAAGACCTCGCGGATGTGGCCGTCACGCACGCCGTCCTTCCACTCCTCGATCTCGATCCGGCGCTCCTCCGGCTCGAGGCCGAGGTCCTTGGCCAGCTCGAGGATGGAGCTGCGGGTGACGCCCTCGAGGATCGTGCCGGTCAGCTCGGGGGTCAGCAGTCGGTGGTCGTCGGTGACGAGGAAGAGGTTCATCCCGCCGAGCTCCTCGATGTACGTGTGCGTCGCGGAGTCGAGGAAGACCGCCTGGTCGCAGCCGTGGTCGATGCCCTCGAGCTGGCCGGCGAGCGAGGAGGCGTAGTTGCCACCGGTCTTCGCCGCGCCCGTGCCGCCGGCGCCCGCGCGGGCGTAGTGCTGGGAGATCCAGAGCGTGACCGGCTTGAGCCCGCGTGGGAAGTACGCGCCGGCCGGTGAGGCGATGACGGAGTAGGTGACCTCGTTCGCCGGACGCACCCCGAGGAAGGCCTCGGAGGCGTACATGAACGGGCGCAGGTAGAGGCTGGTCTCGCCGGTGCCGAACGCGGGCACCCAGGCCTCGTCGACCTCGACGAGGGCCTTGAGCGAGGCGAGGAAGTCGTCCGTCGGCAGCTCGGGGAGCGCGAGTCGGCGGGCGCTGCGCTGCATCCGCTCGGCGTTGGCCTCGGGGCGGAAGGACCAGATGCTGCCGTCCTCGTGCCGGTAGGCCTTGAGGCCCTCGAAGACCTCCTGGGCGTAGTGCAGCACCGCGGCCGCCGGCATCATCGTGATCGGGCCGTACGGGTGGACGCGGGCATCGTGCCAGCCGGCGTCCCTGGTCCACGTCGCACTGGCCATGTGGTCCGTGAAGTACACCCCGAACCCGGGGTTGGCGAGGATCTCGGCACGTCGCTCGTCGCCCTCGGGGTCGGGACGACGGTGCAGGTCGAAGGTCAGGCTCATGGGACGGGTCAGTCCTTTCCTCGGGGAGCGACGGTGCTACCCGGCAGGCTACCCGCCCGGTCTCGGGCGGATCGGGCGGGAGAAGTCCGGGGCCCCCACGCGTATCGGGTCACCCGATACGCCCGCGCTTCCCCCGAGAACGGTTCCGGGGTGAAGCGACGGGTTCTCGGGTCACCCGATACGCGCGAGGTCCGGGGCGGGGCCGGGAGGGGCGGGGCCGGGGCGGGCGGGTCAGAGGCGGGCGGCGATGGCGTCGCCGACGGCGCTCGTCGAGCGCGGGGCACTCCCCCGCTCGGCGAGGTCGGCGGCCACCGCCTGCTCTACCCGGGCTGCGGCGTCGGCGAGCCCGACGTGGGCCAGGAGCATCGCGACCGACAGCACGGTCGCCGTCGGGTCGGCGACCCCCTGCCCGGCGATGTCCGGGGCCGAGCCGTGCACCGGCTCGAACATGCTCGGGAAGCGGCCCTCGGGGTTGATGTTGCCGCTCGCGGCGAGGCCGATCCCGCCGGCGACGGCGGCGGCGATGTCGGTGATGATGTCGCCGAAGAGGTTGTCGGTCACGACGACGTCGAAGCGGCCGGGGTCGGTGGTGAGGAAGATCGTCGCGGCGTCGACGTGCTGGTAGGCGGTCTCGACGTCGGGGAACTCCGCGCCGACCTCCTCCACCGTGCGCCGCCACAGGTGGCCGGCGTGGGTCAGCACGTTGTGCTTGTGCACGAGGGTCAGGTGCTTGCGGGGACGGGCCTGTGCCCGGGCGAACGCGTCACGGACCACGCGCTCGACGCCGAACCGGGTGTTGACGCTCACCTCGGTGGCGATCTCGTGCGGTGTGCCGACGCGCAGCGCGCCGCCGTTGCCGGTGTACGGGCCCTCGGTGCCCTCGCGGACGACGACGAAGTCGATGCCGCCCGGGGCGACGCGCTCGACGGCCAGCGGGCTCTCGACGCCGGGGTAGAGCTTGGCCGGGCGCAGGTTGACGTAGTGCTCGAGGGCGAAGCGCAGCGGGAGGAGGACCCCGCGCTCGAGGACGCCGCTCGGCACCCCCGGGTCGCCGATCGCCCCGAGCAGGATGGCGTCGTGGGCCGAGACCTCCTGGAGGACCGAGTCGGGCAGCGTCTCCCCGGTGGCGTGCCAGCGGCGGGCGCCGAGGTCGTACTCGGTGCTCGTGACCTTCGGCCCGTCCTGGCCCATCGCCGCCTCGAGCACCTTGAGGCCCTCCGCCACGACCTCCGGCCCGATGCCGTCCCCGGCGATGACGGCGAGGTCGAGCGAGGTCGGGGTGGGGGTCGCGACGTCGGTCATGGTCTCCAGCCTAGAGAGGGGGTCCGGGATGCGGACGGCCGTCCCAGCCCGTGAGCGGGGTGGGACGGCCGGCACGGGGCCGGTGCTGCCTCAGTCGTCCGAGTGGCCCTGGTCGCGCAGGTCCATCGACTCCTGCAGTGCCTGGCGGGCCAGCGTGGCCTCGTCGTACGTGGTCTCGGTGTTCATCGTCGTCTCGCAATCCGCGGCCGGTGGCCGCACGTCGGGGGGTGTGAGGGTCGGTGCTCGAGCCGGTTGTCTCGCCGGCGAGCGGTCAGCGACGTCGCGGGGTCTCCGCGGCGAGGGTGCTGACTACCGGGCCTCGCCGCGGCCGGGAATGAGGAGTACCACGCGCCGCGTCATGACTCGACGGTACGTGGACGTCCTAGTACCCGGCAGCCGGTTTCCATGATGTGGACAGCCGGCCCACGAGATGCGCGTCACACGGGGCAGCGGGCCGCGGAATCCGTCGCGATCCGGCCTCCCGAGGGCGGCGAACCGTGTCCGCCGCCACGGAACCAGCAGGTGGAGGTTCCCCGCGGCTCTCCGGGTTCGCTCCGGGTCCTCCCCCATCGCGCCGATGCCGACGCTCCCCTAGCGTCGAGGGATGGACCCGCGCCGCTCGCTCCCCTGGTTCGCCGCGGCCGCCGCCCTCGGCACCGTGCACGCGGCCGCCAGCCTGTACTGGGCGCTCGGCGGCGACGCGCTGAGCGCGACGGTCGGCGAGTGGGCGGTGTCCTGGCGCGCCGAGTCGCCGCTCTCGGCGGGGCTGGCGCTGGGGGTCATCGGGGTGGGCAAGCTGGCCGGGGCCTGGGTGCCCTGGGTGGCCGCGCGCGGTGGCGGGCCGCGGCACGGGCTGCGCATCGCCGCGTGGCTGGGCGCCGTGCTGCTCGTCGGCTACGGCCTGGCGAACACGCTCGCGGCGAACCTCGCCCTGACCGGGGTCCTCGGCCCGGTCGGCGACCTCGCCGCGACCCGTGGGCACGCGTGGCTCTGGGACCCTCTCTTCCTGTTGTGGGGCCTCGCCCTCGCCGCCGGCCTGCGCCGCTCACGCGGACGGCGGACCGTCCCCGAGGGAACGGTCCGCCGTCCGGAGCCGGTGGGCGACGCTCCTATGGTTGGTCAAGCCGGTGAGGGGCCGTGTTCGAGGAGTCGGTA
>NZ_DAOLAC010000038.1:0-14590 GCF_035325325.1 Phycicoccus sp.
CCCACTGGCAAGGTTCTGGGCAAAGCCGAAATCAGTGGCCACCTTCCTGACCGCATCGCGCCCCGCTGCCTCCGAGACGCGGACCGTGGCGGTGTTCAGCGACCGTGCCAGCGCCTCGACCAGCGGAACCGGACCCGCGAAGGTCTTTTCGTAATTCTTGGGCGACCAGGGGGCAGAGCCGGGGGGGGCCCCACGCCCCGAAAACCCCCCCCGCCGGCAGCGCGAGGGTGAAGCTGCCCAGCCAGGCCTGGGTGACCCCGCCGAGGCCGACGGCCCGCAGGATCTGGTTGACGGCGCCGTCCTCGGTGTAGAGCCAGCGCCAGGTGATGCCGACGGCGACCATCGGGACGATCTGCGGGACGAAGAAGAGCACCCGGAACGCGGTCATCCCCCGGCGACGGCGCCGGCCGAGGAGCGCGGCCATGAGCAGCCCGACCGCGATCGGGACCCCGGAGAAGAAGACGACGAGGACGAGCGCGTGGACCACCGCGCCGCGCAGGGCGGGGTTCTGGGCGACCGACAGGTAGTTCTGGAGGCCGTTCCAGGTCCCGACGGTCACGCCGTCCCACTGGTAGAACGAGAGCCACACCGTGTGCAGCCCGGGCGCGATGACGAAGGTCAGGTAGAGCAGCGCGGCGGGGGCGACGTACAGGAGCCCGCCCCACGACCGGCGGCGCCGGCGACGGGTGGGGGCCGTCGCGCCGGCGCCCACCCGTGAGGGGGCGCCGGCGTCGAGGGCCGTGGCCGGCTCAGCTGCCATGGTAGGAGTCCCACACCTCCTGGAGGGACTGGAGGAAGGCCTTGGAGTCCATCCGGCCGGCCGCCACCTGCTGCAGGCCCGAGGTCAGCTTGTCGAGCATCGCCGGGGCCGCGAAGTCCGGGAAGGGCATGAGGCCGTCGTCGGAGACGATCTTCTGGTTCGCGGTGGCGAGGTCGGCCTGCACGCCGGTGGCCGCGGGTGCCGCCTCGGCGTTGGGCGGCAGGAACCCGCCCTTGCTCTCGATGACCGCCGCCTCCGGGCTGCGCAGGAAGTCGAGGAACGCCGCGGCCGCGGCCTGGTGCTTGCCCTTCGAGGAGAGCATGTACGAGACGCTGAAGCCGTTGCCCACCGCCTTGGCGTCCTTGGTCTTCGGGGGGAAGACCGAGAAGCCGACGTTGTCGCCCATCGCCTCGCCGAGCTGGGCCGCGGCCCAGTTGCCGTTGACGTGGAAGACCGAGCCGCCCTTGGAGAAGGCGGTGGCCGAGTCGTTCTCGCTCGTGCCGTTGGCCGAGCTCGGGAACCAGCCCTGCTTGGCCCAGGACGCGAACGTGTCGGTCGCGGCGACGGCGTCGTCGGTGACGATGCTGCTGCCGGCCTTGCCGTTGATCCAGTTCCGCTGCGCGGTGGGGTCGGTCATCGAGTCCATGAGGCTCCCCCAGACGTGCAGGGCGCCGGTGTCGAGGCCGCCGACCGCCATGCCGGTGAGCCCGGCCTGCTTGGCCTTCGCGAGGTCGGCCTCGAGCTCGTCGACGGTGGCGGGCGGGGCGCTGATCCCGGCCTTGGCCATGAGGTCCTTGTTGTAGTAGAGACCGACGAGCGAGAGACCGGCCGGCACCGCGACGAGGCTGCCCGTGCCGAGCACCTTGCCGGTCTTGTCGACCCGCAGCTCGTCGAGCGCGGACTTCGGGAACACGGTGTCCCAGTCGTAGGCCTTCTCGTACCCGGACAGGTCGACGATGAGGCCCGCGGCCGAGAGGTCCTTGAGCGCCGCGTTGTACTGCGCGATGTCGGGGGCGGTGTCCGAGGACATCGAGAGCTTGAGCGACTTCACGTAGTCGTTGAACTGCGTGTACTGCGTCTCGATGGTGACCTGCGGGTACTTCGCGTGGAACGCGTCGACGAGGGCCTTGGTCATGTCCGGGCTGTCGGTGAACGCCAGCTTGAGCGTGACCTTGTCCGGGGGCACCGCCGTCGACACCGCTCCCGAGCTCGCGGCGGTGTCCGAGCCACCGCCGCTCGAGCCGGGCGCGCAGCCCGCTGCGACGAGAGCCACCGCCACCGCCGCTCCGAAGAGTGCCCGGCGCCCGTGTGGCCTCAGCGTGTGTCCCATCTCCAGGTCCTTCCCGTCCGGCATGGCGCGACCCCGTTGTCCGGCATGGCGTTTCCTCGACCCAAGCAGCCGGAACGCACCGTGTCAATGGCTCGTCCGTAAAAAGGTGGAGAGTGTTGCATATTCGAGATGTGCCGAGGAGCCTTGATTTGGTGGACTCTCGGACATATTCACGCTGATCAGCCCCGAGGTCGTCCGCAGGCGAGCGCCGCTGTGAGACACTGCCGCCGTGACCGCCCCCCAGCCGCCGCGCCGCACGCGGTCCGCGGCCGGTGGCCTGCTCTCCTCCTCCGACGTCGGGACGGCCAACCGCGCTCGCGTGCTGCAGTCGCTCCTCGAGAGCGGCCCGGCGTCCCGAGCCGAGCTCGCCCGGCGGGTCAACGTGCAGCGGGCCACCCTGAGCACGATCGTCACCGGACTGCTCCAGGCCGGCGTGCTGGTCGAGGAGGACGCGCGTCCTCACGCGGGAGGGGCCGGCAAGCCGGCGCGCCCGCTGTCCTTCGCTCCCGAGGCGCTGCTGTCCGGCGCGGTGGCCGTGAGCCGCGGGGCGGTCGAGACCGCCGTCGTCGACGCCCGCGGCGTGCTCCTGGCCAGGCACCGGGACCACCTGCCGACGACGTGCGGCCGGGCCGAGCTCGAGCGCCGCGTCCTGGAGGCCGCGGAGGGCGTGTTCGCCGCGTACCGGGGGCGGCTGCGTGGCATCGGCCTCACCGTGCCGGCCCTGTGCGACCCGGAGGCCGGGGTCGTCCTGTCGTGCACCGCGGTTCCCGGCCTCGAGGGCACCGCCCTGCCCCGCGCCCTCGCCACCCGGTTCGACGCACCGGTCCGCCTCGAGCAGGACGTCCGGGCGTTCGCCATCGGCGAGAAGTGGTTCGGGCAGGGCCGCGGCCGCACCGACTTCGCGGCCCTCCAGGTCGACGTCGGCGTCGGGGCCGGGGTGATGCTCCCCGGGCACCTGCTCGAGGGCGTCCGCGGGTACACGACCCAGCTCGGACACACCTGCATCGACCCCGACGGCGCCCGCTGCTCGTGCGGCCTGCGGGGCTGCTGGGAGACGGTCGCCTCGACCCGGTGGCTGCGGGCCGAGGCCGCCCGGCGCGGGGTGGTCGGGGGCAGAGGCACCTCGCCGCGGCGCCTCGGCGCACGAGCGGCCGCCGGCGACGCGGGTGCCCGCGCGCTGCTCGCCGACTACGCCGACAACCTCGCCATCGGGATGGCCAACCTCGTCCAGCTCCTCTCGGTGCGGTTCTTCATCGTCCACGGCGACGTCGTGCACGCCGGCGAGGACTTCCGCCGCCTGCTCCACGAGCGGGTCGTCGCGCGCAGCATGCCGGCGCTCGCCGACGGGATCGAGGTGCTCTTCTCCGAGCTCGACCAGGACGCCGGGCTGCTCGGTGCGGCCGCGACCGTCCTCTCGCACCACCTCGGCGACACTCCCGCACCGGCCCACGACCACCTATGACGCCCGGCACACGGTGTCGTCGGGGACGCCCGCCCGGGAGAGAATCGACCTGTGGCGCCGTCCCCGGCTGCCTCGAGGCGTAGCCGGCACCGAAGCGTCCGACGGCACCTCGACCCGGTTGAAGGTCACGCCATGGAAGAGGTCATGTGGCTCGTCCTCGGCGCAACGGTGGTCATCGCGTCGCTTCGAGCCGAGAGGAGCGCCACCGCACGGACTGTCGCGCGGGTCGCGCTCGGAGTGCTGTTCCTCGTCTTCGGGGCGCTGGTCAACGTCGTCTACCTGATCACCGACCGGCACTCGTTCGACGCCTTCGGGGAGATGTCGCAGTTCGCCTTCGTGCGTGACACGTGGGAGTCACTGGTGGTCCCCGACACCGGTCTGTTCATCGGCCTGCTCGTCGCCGGGGAGGCCACCATGGGGATCCTGGTCCTGTCCGGCGGGCGGGCCCTGCGGGCTGGGCTGGTCCTGCTGCTGGCCTTCCACGTCGGTCTGCTGTCCTTCGGCTGGTGGCTGTGGCTCTATGCCGTCCCGTCACTGGCGGCGCTCGCCCTGCTGCTCCGGGCGCAACGGCACCCCGTGGCCGACCACCCCGCGACGCCCGGGCCGGGGAGGTCGGCGAGGATGAGCGGGACCCCGGCGTGATCCGACCCCTGGAGGTCGTCCGGCACAGCACCCTCACCGGATGCCGAAGGGCCCCTGGAGCGCGTCTCCGCGGTCCAAGGGCCCTTCGTGTCCCGCTCCCCCGGTTGGACTCGAACCAACAACCTGCCGGTTAACAGCCGGCTGCTCTGCCAGTTGAGCTACAGGGGAAGGGCCACTGCGGGATCGCCGCAGCAGCGCGCGCAACGATAGCAACATCCGACCCGTCGGCCGAAATCGGGGTGGTCAGTCGAGACCGACCTGCTCGCGCACCCTCGCGAGCCCGGCCCGGAGCTGCTCGGCGACGTCCGGGTCGTCGGCCCGGACCCCCCGCCCGAGCACCGCCTGGGTGAGCAGCGCGTGGGTCGCGAGGTCGCGGCGGACGACGACCTTGGCGGTGCGGCGCTGCCCGAGGTCGAGGGACTCGGCGAGCACGACCGAGGCCTGCACCCGCTCGCGGAGGGTCTCGGGGAGCATCCCGGGCTCGGTGAGGCGCAGTCGGAGCGGCGGCTCGGAGTCGACCCAGGTGAGGCGCAGCACGCCCTCGTCGCTCCACGTGCCGGCGTCGACGAGGTGCCAGGGCCGGGAGAGGGCGAGCACCGGTGCGCCGTCCGGGCCCGGGGAGACGAGGTGCACCCGCTGCCGCCCGGCCACGAGCGTGGCCCCGTGGTCGTCGGTCGCCCACGCGAGCAGCTTCTCGCCACCCGCCGGGGCGACGACGCGGGCGACCTCGGCGGGCACGGCCGGGCGGCGCAGCCCGGTCCAGGTGAGCCTCACGACGTCGCCCCCGAGCGCAGCCGCACGCGCTCGAGCTCGAGGGCCTGCAGGCCGGTGCGGTGCTCGTGCACGGCGTCGCGGGAGGAGGACGGGTCGTTCTCGAGACGCCGCAGCGAGGCCATCGCGTCGGCGATGCGGCGACCGAGGTGGGCGTCGCGGACGCCGACGACGAGGCTGTCGAGGTAGCGCCGCGGCGGCAGCCCGGTCGAGGGTTCGTAGCGCACCGGCAACGGCGCGACGGAGAGCTCGGCGACGAGCGGCTTGACCGACACGGGAGCCGCCTCCCCGACCGCGGCCACCCAGGCCGCGGTGGAGCCGGCCCGGTGCCCGCCCGCCGCCGCGATGCGGACGCCGTCGTAGACCGCCCGGTGCGCCGGCGCCGTCAGGGCGTCCTGGGGCACCGTCTCGAGGACGGCGTCCGGGAACTGGGCCGGGTACTGGATGACCGCCTGGAGCAGCTGGCGCTCGACGGCCACGACGGGGTCGCGCAGGTCGGGCGCAGGCAGCGCGGGCCCCTCCCCCGGGGTGGGCTCGGGCACGTCGTCGGAACCGGCCGGGCGGTGGTCGCGCTCCTCGGGGGCGGCGAGCTTCGGGGCCCGGCGCACGGCGTCGGCGACCTGCTCGACCTCGACGCCCAGCCAGCCCGACACGGTGCGGGTGTACTCGGGGCGCAGGCTCGTGTCGCGGATGGAGGCGATGATCGGGGCGACGGCCTTCATCGCCTGGACCCGGCCCTCGGCCGTCTCGAGGTCGAAGCGGGCGATCGTCGTGCGCACCGCGAACTCGAACATCGGCACGGCGTCGTCGACGAGCGCCCGCACGGCGGCGTCGCCCCGGGCCAGCCGCAGCTCGCAGGGGTCCATCCCCTCGGGGGCGACGGCGACGAACGACTGCGACGCCCAACGCTGGTCCTCGCCGAAGGCCCGCATCGCGGCCTTCTGACCGGCGGCGTCACCGTCGAAGGTGAAGACGACCCGGGCCGGTGCCTGGTCGGCCTCGTCGCGCATGATCCGCCGCAGGATCTTGATGTGGTCGACGCCGAAGGAGGTGCCACAGGTGGCCACCGCGCCCTCGATGCCCGCCAGGTGGGCGGCCATGACGTCGGTGTAGCCCTCGACGACGACCGCGCGGCGGTCGGTGGCGATCGCCTTCTTCGCGAGGTCGAGGCCGTAGAGGACCTGGGCCTTCTTGTAGATCGGCGTCTCCGAGGTGTTGAGGTACTTGGCCGCGATGCGGTCGTCCTCGAAGAGGCGACGGGCGCCGAAGCCGACGGTGTCGCCGGTGGTGTCCCGGATGGGCCAGACGAGCCGGCCGCGGAAGCGGTCGTAGAGACCGCGACTGCCACGACCGGAGAGCCCGGCGGTCGCGACCTCGTCGTCGGTGAACCCCTTCTGCAGCAGGTGGCGGGTCAGGGCGTCGCCGTCCATCGGGGCGAAGCCGACGCCGAAGCGCTCGACCGCGGCGGAGTCGAAGCCGCGCTCGCGGAGGAAGTCGCGGCCGGTGCGCGCGTCGCCGCGGGTGCGGTCGAGGAGCATGCCGGTGTAGTACTCCTCGGCCACCCGGTGCGCCTCGACGAGCCGCGACCGCTTGCCGAGGGACACCCCGCCCTCGCGGGGGCCGCCGCCCTCCTCGTAGCGCAGCTCCATGCCGACCTTGGCCGCGAGCCGCTCGACGGCCTCGGTGAAGGTGAGGTGCTCGACCTTCTGGACGAAGCTGATGACGTCCCCGCCCTCGCCGCAGCCGAAGCAGTGGTAGCTGCCGACGGCGGGCCGGACGGTGAAGCTCGGGGTCTTCTCGTCGTGGAAGGGGCACAGGCCCTTGAGGCTGCCCACCCCGGCCGGGCGCAGGGTGACGTGGTCACGCACGACGTCCTCGATGGACGACCGCTCCTTGACCGAGGTGATGTCCTCGGCCCTGATCCGACCCGGCACGCGTCCCAACCCTTCTCGACTCGCCCGTGAGTCTAGGTCGTGCGGCCGTCAGCCCGTCGGGCGGCGGCACCAGGCCCGGTGCAGGGCGAGGGCGCGGACGTCGGTCAGCGAGGCCACCTGGTCGACGACGACCCGCAGCGCCGCGGCGTCGTCGGCAGCCGCCGCGTGGTCCGTCCGCAGGTCGGGGTCGAGGCGCCCCGGGTCGGCCTGGTACGCCGCGACGAGCTCGGCCACGACCTCGCGCTGCTCCTCGTACAGGGCGACCCGCTCGGCGGCGAGCATCACGTAGTGCGCGGCCACCGCCTTGAGGACGGTGCACTCCGCGCGGGCCTCGGCGGGGACGACGAGGGACGCCTCGTGCCGCGCGAGGGGCCCGTCGCCGTACGCGGACCGGGTGGCGGTCTCGACGGCGACAGCGAAGCGTCCGATGAGGCGCGAGGTCATGTCCTTGAGGGCGGCGAGCGCGCGCCGGGACCCGTCGTGCACCCGGGGGACGGCCCCCGAGGCGAGCACCCGCTCGAGCGCGGTTCCCAGCTCGTCGGCCCCGAGGCCCGGCTCGTAGACGCGGGTGGCCGGCGTCGCGCAGCCGACGAGGGTCGAGCCAGCCGGAGGCGATGGCGTCCTCGACGTCGTGCACGGAGTAGGCGACGTCGTCGGCCCAGTCCATCACCTCGGCCTCGAAGGCGCGGTGGCCCTCGGGGGCGCCCTCGCGGAGCCAGTCGAAGACCGGCAGGTCGTCCTCGTAGACCCCGAACTTCGTCGTCGGGTGTGGCGCCGCGCCCCGGCGCCACGGGTACTTCGTCGCGGCGTCGAGGCTGGCCCGGGTGAGGTTGAGGCCGGCCGGGCGGCCGTCGGCGTGCGTGCGCTTGGCCTCGAGCCGGGTGAGCAGCCGGAGGGTCTGGGCGTTGCCCTCGAAGCCACCGATGCCGGACGCGACGGCGTCGAGGGCCGACTCGCCGTTGTGGCCGAAGGGCGGGTGGCCGAGGTCGTGCGCCAGGCACGCGGTGTCGACGACGTCGGCGCTGCACCCCAGTGCGGCCCCGAGCTCGCGACCGATCTGCGCGACCTCGAGGGAGTGGGTCAGCCGGTTGCGGACGAAGTCGTCGGACGAAGGTGCGACGACCTGGGTCTTGGCCGACAACCGGCGCAGCGCCGACGAGTGCAGCACGCGGGCCCGGTCTCGCGCGAAGTCGTCACGGTCGGAACGCTTCTGGGCGGGGTCCTCCGCGACCCAGCGCTCGCGGTCCCGCGCGGTGTACGTCACGCGGTGGAGCCTACGACCCGCGCGCCGCCTCGGCCGCGGCGGCGGCCCGGGCCACCCACGACGGCTGCGTGCCGTAGCGCTGGAACTTGACCATCCGTCCGGCGGCGGAGTCCTCGACGAGCTGGGCGAGCCGGGAGTCACGGGTCGCTTGCTGCTTGGCGCCGGCGACCCAGTGGCACACGATCTTCCGGTAGCCCGGCGTCGCGGCGTCCCAGAACGCCGCCGCCGCCGGGTCGGCCCGCAGCAGCGCCTCGTGCTCGGCGGTGAGCCCGACGGCGTCGCGTTCGAAGGAGTAGGTCCCGGTGCGGTCCTCGCGCCGCTCGGCGAAGGCGGCGAGCCCGCTCGGCTGCATCCGGCCCGCCGCCGTCAGCTCCTCGACGGCGCGGACGTTCACCGCGCTCCACGTGCTCCCCCTGCGTCGAGGGGTCCATCGCTGACGGCGCGCGTCGTCGTCGATGCGCTCGGACCGGCTGTCGATCCAGCCCCAGCACAGTGCCTCGCGCACGGCCTCGGCCCACTGCAGGCCACCCTTCCCGGACGCCTTCTTCCAGAACCCCATCCACAGCTCGGGTGCGGTGTCGTGGTGCGCGGCGAGCCAACGGCCGAACTCGTCGGCGTCCGCGAAGAACAGCGCGGGCTTCTCGCGCGTGCCGCCGGGAGTGCCGATCGTCTCGTTCACCCGGGTCATCCTGCCGGCTCCCACCGACGACCGTCGGCGAGCGCGTCGACGACCGTCCGGAAGAGGCCCGGGAACCGTTCCGCGGCTGGTACGACGAGCCGCCGGCTGCGGTCGTGGTTCGCGGCGGCGAGGACGCCCGCGGTGAGCAGCCGGTAGCGGCGGGTCACCCGGTGCCAGTCGCGCTCGTAGCGCTCGGGCCGACCCGCGACCACGGCGGCGACCGCGGCCCGGGCCGTGGCCAGGCCGGTGCTCACGCCCTCGCCGGTCAGGGCGTCGACGTAGCCTCCGGCGTCGCCGACGAGGAGGACCGGCCCGGCGACGCGGGCCGTCGCGACCTGCCGCAGCGGGCCGGCACCGAGCACCTCGGAGGCCGCCGGGGCGCCGGCGAGCCGTTCGCGGAGGGCGGGGAAGGCGGCGAGCCGCTCCTCGAAGCCGCCGCCCGCCCCACCGAGCACCGCGACCCCGACACGGTCCGGCCCCACCGGCGTCACGTACGCCTCGGCACCCGCCGCCCAGTGCACCTCGACGAGGTCGCTCCAGGGGGCGAGCGCGTGGTGGCGGCGCAGCCCGTAGCGCGCCGTGCCGCGGGCCGGCCGGTCGAGCCCGAGCCGGTGGCGCAGCGGAGAGCGAAGCCCGTCGGCCGCGAGGAGCCAGCGTGCGGAGGTGCCACCCACCCGCACTCCCCCGGCCTCCACCTCGACGTCGGTGACGCGGACGCGGTGCCGTTCGACGCCGAGCGCGTCGGCCCGGGCGGCGAGCGCCCGCCACAGCTCGAGCCGCCGGACCCCGAGCCCGGCGGCGCCACCGAACCGGGCGACGGCCGAGCGGCCCGGCGCGAGGTAGGCGATGCCGGCGATCGGGTACCCCTCGGGCTCGACCCCGAGACGCTGCAGCGCCGCGACGGCCCCCGGCATCAGGCCCTCGCCGCACGCCTTGTCGACCGGACCGTCGCGGGCCTCGAGCACGGTGGCGGTGAGGCCGGCCAGCCTCGCCTCGACGGCCGCGGCCAGCCCGACCGGTCCGCCGCCGACGACGAGGACGTCGCAGTCGGGCGACCGGCCGCTCACGGGTGCGACCGGCCGGCCGAGACCGAGCGGAGCGCCCTCTCCTCGACCGGGATCCGCACACCGAGCAGGAGCACGGCGTTGGCCACGGTGAAGAGCAGCGCGGTGAGCCACGCCGCGTGCACCAGCGGGAGCGCGACGCCCTCGGCGGCCACCGCGACGTAGTTGGGGTGGCGCAGGAGGCGGTAGGGCCCGGACGTGACGAGCGGCGCGCCCGGGACGACGAGCACCCGGGTGGTCCACGCCGGCCCGAGGCTGCGGACGCACCACCACCGCAGGCCGTGCGCGGCGACGAGCAGCCCGAGCATCGGCCAGCCGAGCCACGGCAGGAGCGGGCGGTCGGCGAGGATCACCTCGGCGATACAGCCGACGAGCAGCGCGGCGTGGAGGACGACCATCACCGGGTAGTGGCCGGCGCCGTGCTCGGCGCCGCCACGCGCGCGCCCCCGCGCCAGGTTGCGCGAGGCCACCCGCAGCTCGACGAGCCGGGCCACGCCGACGAGGAGGACGAGCCCGACGTACGCGCCCTGCGAACCGCTCACCGGCTCACCACCGCAGGAGCACCTGCTCGAGGCAGAAGCCCGGACCCATCGCGAGCATGAGGCCGGCCTCGCCCGGCGCTCCCGGGTGCTCGGCCATCGTCCGCTCGAGCACGTGGAGCACGGAGGCCGAGGACAGGTTGCCCTGCTCGGCCAGGAGGTCCCAGGTGACGGCGAAGTCGGCCTCGGGGCGTTCGAGCGCCCGCTCCATGGCCCGCAGCACCTTGGGGCCCCCGGGGTGGGCGACGACCCGGGCGACGTCGGCGAGGGCCGTCCCGTGGTCGGCGAGGAAGGCGTCGACGTCGGCGCGCAGGTACTGCTCGACGACCGCCGGCACCTCGGCGGACAGGACGATCGAGAAGCCACCGGTGCCGATGTCCCAGCCCATGACCCGCTCGGTGTCGGGGTAGAGCCGGCTGCGGGTGGCCTCGACCCGCGGGCCGTCCAGCCCGAGCGCGCGGGCCCGCTCCGCCCCGACCATGACCACCGCGGCCGCGCCGTCGCCGAACAGCCCGCTCGCGACGAGCGCGGCCGGCGAGCTGTCGCCGCGCTGGAGGGTCAGCGAGCACAGCTCGACCGAGAGGAGGACGGCGACGTCGTCGGGGTGGCCGAGGAGGTAGTCGTGGACGCGCGCCACCCCCGCGGCGCCGGCGACGCAGCCCAGCCCGAACACCGGCACCCGCTTGACGTCCGGGCGCAGGCCCAGGAGGGGCACGAGCCGGGCGTCGAGGCTCGGGGCGGCGATCCCGGTGACCGACACGGACGTCACCTGGTCGACGTCGGCGGGTGCGAGGCCGGCGGCGTCGAGGGCGCCGCGCACCGCCCGCTCGGCGAGCCGCGTGCCGACGTCGATGAAGACGTCGTTGGCCTCGGTGAACCCGTTGAGTCCCGCGTAGGCGTCGAGCGGCAGGGCGAGGTGCCGGGTCGTCACGTGGGCCGAGGCGTGGACCCGCTCGAGGAGGGCCCGGCGCTGCGGGGCGTCGCGGAGCACGAGGTCGCCGAGCGCGGCGGTCACCTCGGCCTGGGTGACGCACTGCTCGGGCACGACCCCGTGCGCTGAGGCGATGACCGACACGCTCCCGAACCTACCCGCCGGCTGCCCCGAGTAGGTTCGGGCGGTGACCGCGGCCGACCGAGCGAACGCCCTCGCGCGCGCCAGCCACCCGGCGCCGACCGTCGCGGTGACCACCTTCGCGGTCCTCGTCGCGGCGCTGCCGGCCGGGCAGCCGCCGCGGACGGTGCTCCTCGTCGGGGTCGCCGTCCTCGCCGGCCAGCTCTCGATCGGCTGGTCGAACGACGCCCACGACGTCGCGGCGGACCGCGCCGCGGCCCGGCCGGACAAGCCGACGGTCACCGGTGCGGTGTCGGGTCGCACGCTGTGGGCCGCGTCCGCGGTCGCCGCGCTCGCCTGCGTCCCGGCGTCCCTGGCCCTCGGGACGGTCGCGGGGCTGCTGCACCTCCTCGGCGTCGCCTGCGGGTGGGCGTACAACCTCGGGCTCAAGCGCACGCCCGCGAGTCCGGCCCCCTACGCCCTGGCCTTCGCCCTCCTCGCGCTCGCCGTCTTCCACGCCGCGCCGGTGGCGGGCTGGCCCGGCGCCGACGTCGTCGTGGCTGCGGCCCTCCTCGGCACGGGCGCGCACTTCGCGAACGCGGCGGCCGACATCCCGGACGACCTCGCGGCCGGTGTCCGCGGTCTGCCCCAGCGGCTCGGGGCCCGGCGCTCCCTCCTCGTGACGGCAGGCCTCGTCGGCGTCGCCGCTGTCGTCCTCGCCGTGGGGCCCTCCCGTCCGGGGCCGGTCGGCACCGGCCTGCTCGTCGCCGGTGCGCTCGGCGCCGTCCTCGCCGGTCGGGTCCGCACCGCCCGGGCCTTCCCCGTCACCCTCGTCGCCGTCGGTCTCGTCGTCACCGGGCTCCTCGTCGGCGGCTGACCGAGCGACGACCCTCCCGCCGGTGGACGCGTCGGTCAGCCTGTCGGTGGACCCGGCGCCCGGCGAGCGCCCCTAGGGTCGAGGACATGGACCGGAAGTACCTCGCCTTCACCGCCCTCGCCATCACGCTGCTCTACGGCGCGAGCTTCGCCCTCTTCGACGGCGGTGCCCCCAAGGGCTACGCCGCGATCGGCGGGGTGGTCGTGGCGCTCGCCTGGGTGGCCGTCGGGGTGTTCGGCCGGGACGACCACCGGGCCTGACCGGGCGCTCGGGCGGGCTCAGCCGCCGGAGACCGACAGCTCGGCCTGGGCCACCTGGGCGCGCTGGGCGTCGTCGAGCTCGCGCGAGCGGAGCCAGTTCTCCGGGAGTGCGACGACCCGCGGCGAGCCCGCCCGGCCGCGCGGGCCCTCGGCCGGCTCGCCGGGCCAGGGGGCGTCGAGGTCCAGGGTCGCGACGAGGTCGTCCAGCGCCGCGAGGGAGTCGACGAGGGCCAGCTGGTTGCGCACGATCGAACCGGCCGGGAAGCCCTTGAGGTACCAGGCGATGTGCTTGCGGATGTCGCGGCAGCCGCGCAGCTCGTCGCCGTCGTAGAACTCGACGAGGTACTCCGCGTGCCGGCGCAGCACGGCGGCCACCTCGCGCAGCCCCGGCTCGACCCGGTAGCCGGAGCCGGCGAACGCGGCCGCGAGATCGGTGAACAGCCACGGCCGGCCGAGGCACCCGCGGCCGACGACGACGCCGTCGCAGCCGGTGCGCCGGACCATCTCCAGCGCGTCCTCGGCCGACCAGATGTCGCCGTTGCCGAGCACCGGGATGCTCGTGACGGCCTCCTTGAGCCGGGCGATCGCCTCCCAGTCCGCCTGGCCCGAGTACGCCTGCGCCGCAGTGCGTCCGTGCAGCGCGACGGCCGCGACACCCTCGGCCTCGGCGATCCGGCCGGCGTCGAGGTAGGTGACGTGCTCGGCGTCGATGCCCACCCGCATCTTGACGGTGACCGGCACGTCGTACGGCGCCGCCTCCCGGACCACCGCACGGACGATGCCGCGGAACAGGTCGGTCTTCCACGGCAGCGCCGAGCCGCCGCCCTTGCGGGTGACCTTCGGGACCGGGCAGCCGAAGTTGAGGTCGATGTGGTCGGCGCGGTCCTCGGTGACGAGCATCCGCGCGGCGAGGCCGGCCGTCGCCGGGTCGACGGAGTACAGCTGGACCGAGCGCGGGTGCTCCTGCGGGTCGTGCGAGATGAGCCGCATCGTCTCGGGGCTGCGTTCGACGAGGGCGCGCGAGGTGACCATCTCGGCCACGTAGAGGCTCGTCGCGCCGGACGCTCCACCGGCCTCCAGCCCGGCCGCCCCGTACTCGCGGCAGAGCCGGCGGAAGGCCCGGTTGGTGATGCCGGCCATCGGCGCGAGGACCACGGGCGACTCGACGACGTGGCGCCCGATGCGCAGCGGGGGCAGCACGGGTGCGGTGGCGGTGGTGGTCGCGGTGGCGGTCATGGCGCCGTCCATCATCGCCGAGGCAGGGCCGGAACCGTGAATCGACGAGCCCAGGTGACCAGCTCCCAGAGCGCCGCGACGGTCTCCGCCGGGTGGGTCAGCGGGAACACGTGGAGACCGCGCGGCACGGTGACCACGTCGACCCACGGTGCCGCGGTGGCGGCCCGCCGGAACCGGCGGACGTCGACGCGCAGCTGGTCGAGCTGGCCGTTGACGAGGAGAACCGGCGCCGTCACCCCGGCGAGCATCTCGGGCCGGCACTCCCCCATGACCGCCGCCCACGCCGCTGGGATGCCGTCGAACCCGTAGCCCGCCTCCTTGAGGATCGCCGCGAACGCCGGCGGCAGGAGGGCGTCGAGCTCGCGGTCGAGGGCCCGCGACATCCGGTCCGCGCCGAGCCGCTGCTCGACGCGGGCCAGCGTGCGGTAGACCGCGGCCCCGACCCCCGCCGGCACCGCCGAGGCCCCGAGCAGGGCCAGCCCGGCGAGCCGCTCCGGGTGCCGCTGCGCCCACGCCATCACGAGGTAGCCGCCGAGGCTGTGCCCGCCGAGCACGACCGGGACGTCGGGGTCGCCACCGCCCACGGCCGCGTCGACCGTGGCGAGCGCGCTCTCCCACGTGAAGGGCTCGTCACGGCGGGGGCCCTCGGTCGGCCGGTCCGGGGGGGGCCCACCTGCCCCCCGGCCGGCCAGGGCCGGGGGCCCGGGCCCCCACGCCCCCC